>JAFEIL010000144.1 GCA_017495105.1 Emticicia sp.
AATTTGATGGTTAAGATTTGATAGAAAGAAAAGAAGTTCATAAATCTACAATTGCTTTTTTATGAAATATTTTTTAAACTTTTAAGAAAAAACGAGTATTTGAAAATTGGTTTTGGTCGTTCAAAATGAGTTAAAACTATAAACCTTAATCCTATAAACTTTTGACTGATTCATTCTTTGTTTGGTTTTTTAGGAAGAACAAAGTTTTCAAATGCCCATTCGTTCCATTTCTCATTTAATTCTTTTACTAATTCAGGATGTTTTAAAGCTATATCGTATCGTTCGGTTCTATCACTTTTCAAATCAAAAAGTAGCCACTGAGACTCACTAATCTTTTTTACAACCTTAAAGTCTCCTAACAACCTATGTCACTCCAACCCATATCATCTGCCATTATGATAACAATATTCGGTTTTTTAGAGGATTGACCAAAAACTTATAATGAAATGAGTCCAAAAAGAATAGTATTTTTTAGCATATTTTTACTTATTTCTTTAAATCTTTTGATGTTGCCAAAGCAATTACTCTACCGTGGTCGCTTACTGCATTGTAGAAATGATAAACAGTACCTTTCCATTTAATTACCCAAGGCTTATGGGCATATTCTTTGTCAAATTCTGTGGAAGGGTTCACTAAATCATCGCCTTGCCAGTCGGTCCAATTTACTAAATCGTAAGAGCAGGCAAATCTTTCAAAGGCTTTGGGTTTCCAAAATGCTCCAAAATAAAACATTATATATAGATTGTTAAACTTGGCTATTTGGGCATCGCCACATATTCCTTTATTTTTGGTTATTACTGGTTCATTGCCAAAACGCTCCCATTTTACCATATTATCAGAAACTGCCATACCAATACTTTCATAGTTGGCAGTTTCCCCCTTTGCATTATAATACATCACAAATGGATGCCCCGTTAGTTTTTTTTTGTCATGAATAACAAGGCTTTTATATATAGTTTTATTTTCAAACCATCGGGCTTCTGCATCTTTTGGAAGTAAAACAGGTTTTTTTAGCGTATTCCATTCTTTGGCTGTCTCTAATTCGTTGGTGTTTGCCATTCCAACCCCTAAAACTCCAGCTTCATATCCTTTTGAATTTCCGCCTAAATAAGACATCCAATATTTATCTTCAAACTTAGCAACTTCGTAATTGCCGCCCCACTGAATGTCAACTAATGATACATACCCCGCTTTTTGGTTGGCATCCCAAGTATTTTCGCTGAATGAAAGGATTTTTCCATTTGTTTTCCAATCGAGTAAATTATTGCTTTCAGCAAGCCAGGTTTCATATCCTCGTCCATCGTATAAAATATAAGTCATGTACCATTTTTTATTCTTTCTAAAAATAGTAGGACTATCTATTAATTGGGTTGAATCTGGATGTTTGAAAATTACGCCATATTTGTAAGGGGTTTTAATTTCGTTAAAAACTTTTTCCATTACCTTTTGAGGTACTTTTTTGCTTGAAGTAGGACTATTTACTATTTTTTGACTATAACCGTTTAAAGAGACCATTATAGTAATAATTAGTACATATAGTGCTGTACTTTTGAAAAAAATAGTCTTTTTTATCTTTTTGTATATTGTCATTTCAATTTTAAAATTCGATTTCAATTTGATTTTTTTACAAAAACGGTTTCAGATAATAAAACATTTCGTGGGTCAAAATCAATTTTTTCGGGAGTTCCACTTATAGTAAATGATTGAATTTGCTGTTTTTTGGATAAATTCATTTTCAATATTGTAGGTTTGTTGCTTCCTTTTATGCAATAACCAATTTCTATGGGTAAATTAAATACCAAATCCCCAGATTGAGTTTGAGATAATTGAATTGTTAATTTTTTGCTTTTAGCATCATAATTCCAGGTGCCATTGATGGTTGGATTAATTGGCTGATACAGCCATTGTTTAAAAAACGATTTCAAATCTTTACTCGATGCTTTTTCCATTTCTATTCTAAAATCATCTGTTGAGGCATTGGCGTTATAAAATTTAGTATAATATGACCGAATACCTTTCTGAAAATTGACTTCTCCAATCAGATTTCTTAGCATATGCAATACCCAAGCTCCTTTTTGGTAGGTTAGGCCTGAAGTGACATCTCCTTTTTCAGCTGATCTTGAACTAATTATACTAAATTCTGGCATTTTTAGGGCTAATTTAAAAACAGTCTCTTTAGCTTTAATTACTTCCTTTTCATAGGCTTCCTTTCCATATGCCTTTTCTATAAATAGCATGGTAAAAAAAGTGGCAAAGCCTTCGCTCAACCAAGCGTCGTCCCAAGTAGTTTCAGTAACCGCATTGCCAAACCATTGGTGAGCTATTTCATGTATTATTACGTTTCTTAACCTTACATCTCTTTTACCATTAATCAATTTATCAGAATAGAATATTGCAGATGAAGTTTCCATACCACCGCCAGAATTAACTGACTGTATATTGGCTAATTTTTCATAGGCAAAAGGGCCAATATAACTGCTAAAAAGTTCTAACACTTTTTTGGTAGGCTCATCAAAATCATAAAATCCAGCTTCCCTATTTTTGGAATAAACCCACGTTTCGATAGATTTGCAATCGAATTTATCTACATATTTCACAGCAAAATCAGCAACACCAAGTACAGTTAACCAGCAAGAAACTGGTACCGATTGTTTCCAATGGGTCAGTTTTGTATTGTTGCCTAAATCAGATTCTTCCATTAATAATCCATTCGAAATAACTTTGTAATGAGCAGGTGCTGTTACGATAAATTCTGAGGTAGCTTTGTCAGAAGGGTGATCTAATGTAGGCAGCCAGTGCCTTGCTTTATTTGGCCAGTTTTCGCAAAAAAAGCTTCTATCTCCGAGTATTGTTGGGCCTATTTTTAGGCCATCAAATGGTATTCCATGGTATTTTACACTAAATAATAACTCTGAATTGGCCAAAGGTGAGTTGGGCAGAATGATGTTTATTTCATCATTTTGATGTGTAAAAAGCACAGGGATATTTCCTATTTTTATGGAATCAATCTGCATTCCTTTTTCTTGCCTTTCTTTGGTTTTGTTTATTAAATCAAGTCTAATCGATTTAATTCCTGCCGTTTTAAATAATACACGGATTTTAGCATTTCCCAAAATTTCATTAGTCACATCTGATAAGATAAGTTCAAATGAATAATGTTTTATGTCAATGTTTTTATTGATGGGATAATCATCAGCAAAAACAATTAGTGGCCCAAAAAATAGGCAGAAGGCTAAAGTCGCTTTTTTTAGATTTTGCATTAATGTATTGTTATTTTTTTTAAATAAAAACCTTTAGGGTCAACTTGAGGGGAATATACACTATTTATCATAATTCCTTCAGCTGGGATGATAACTTTGCTAATTTTATCATTTGCAATTATGTCAAAAGGCAGTGGCATAAAGAAATTATTTATTTTTACTTGATATTTTTGAAATCCTATTGCTTTTATATTCACATCTAAAACATCGGTTGTTTTCAAATAGAAATCAAAGAAGGGTTTTAGGTTTTTTCCCGAGGAAGTACTAAAAAGCTTTTCTACGTCATCGGTTGTTACAAAATTATCATAGGTGTATTTGGGGTTTGTGGCCAAACTTTTTAAAGTTGGGAAAAACACTTCATCTCCAATTAAATATCTTAAACTATGCATAAAAAATGAACCTTTCCCATATATATCACCACCAGAATATACTTCTTCCTCGGTAATCTCGTCTCCTAAAACCATCGCTTTTCTATTTTTCACCCCTCTTCTATGTCCATCTATTATGGCATTGTAAGCATCTTCTCCACCAAGCTCCAACATAGCCAATGCCTCTGCATAGGTTGCTATGCCTTCTTGGATCCACATATGAGCCCAATCTTTATTGGTTACTTTATTGGCCCACCATTCGTGTGCATATTCATGAAACAGGTTGTCGGAGTATTGCTGCCCATTAATGGTTTTATACTTAAATTTATTGTCGAAAGTAATCATTGTTTGATGCTCCATACCTGAATTTGGAACTTCTGCAATGCCAATTTTTTCCTTAGCCCAAGGATATTCGCCAAAATACTTTTCTAAAATTTTTGTATCACGTTTTTTAAGCTCAATTACCTTTTTAGCCTGAGCTGTATCGGACTCTAATACATAATATTCAATAGGTACTTTATTGCCTTCTATGGTAGTATAGGTTTCTTTTGCAACTTTATATTTTCCTATATTGAATAAAATACAATAGTTGCTTATGGTATAATTTGTTTTCCAATGATAAGTTGACTTATTTTTTTTTGTCTTTACACTCATTAATAAACCTGGGCCAGCTACTACCAAATTTGAAGGGATTGTTATTTTCATATCCACTCCTTCATTTGGTTCGTCGCTTGGGTGGTCTTTACAAGGGAAATACATTTTACCACCTTCTCCTTGAATATTTATAGATATCCAATCATTACCAGCAACATCTTTTGCCCATGTAAAACCACCATCCCAAGGTGGTCTGATAGCCACAGGAGGAATTCCAGTGTATTCGATTTTTACAATTTTATTTCCAATTTCAAAACCTACATTTGAGGTAATAAATATCTTATCGTCTTTTTGTGAAAACAAACTGTTCTTTCCATTTACTTCTATGTTGGTTACATTATATAAGTGTATTAAATCAAGTAAAAGCGTATCGGTCTTTTGTGATATATTTAAATTAACTTCAGTAAAGCCAGCAATAGATTGTTTGGCGATATCAACATCCAATTCTATCGAGTAGTGTCTTATGTCAATAATGGCTTGTAATGGATTTAATTTGCCGCCAGAAGTAAGGTAAAGAATATCTCTATTATTTATATTATCTCTGTTTTGACTTTTACCCACTAAACCTAGAAATAGGAATGGTAGTATAAAGATTTTTTTCAGTAAATACTTTTTGATGTTTCCCATAGTTTAAAGAAATTTAATTGTTTTGATAGAATTTAGAGGAATATGATTCGAATACTATTTTTTTTAAATTGAAACTTAATTTTTTATCCTAAATAAGCACTGAGACAAAATAATTTATAAAAATACAATAATTAATTTGTTGATAATCAAACTTTTATCGCTACGACGAATCGTCTCGAATTCAGTATCTTGTTTGTAAGTATATTATAGATAAAAAAACATAAAACGTGTTGAGCGATATTGGTTGATAAATATTCATTTGAAAAGGCTGAGAATTTAAATATGTTGAATGAATATTGATTTTTAAAATTGAAGCTCAAACCAAATGTAGCATTTGGACAAAAAGATATAAAAAGTTTTGATATTGTCACAATCATTAAAACATAAACCCTGCAAATTCGGAAGATTTTGTAGAATTTTTATGTTTTCTATCAATAAAAACTTATACTTGCTTAAGCAAAGGAGTTAACAGAGGAAGTTATTCTAGAGTATACGGTAACCGTTCGAAGAACAATTAAGCATTCGTACTAAATAATCGTTACATAGTTTAATGATTTTATGCTCACTTTCTGTCAATTGTTTTAAGACTTTTTTATTTCGGGACTTTAAATGTTTTTTTTCGAATCAGTCTAATATCCTCTGTAAAACAATATGTTCTTTTGTAGTAAAATATCGAATTTCCAAATGTTATTCGTTTAAAATAGCTGGTGAAGTAGAGCGTTAACTTTTGGTGGGCTTGGTACAATTATCATCATCACGATTCTCGGAATTATTGCCATTCTGATTCTCGAATTCAAAACGCTATTTTACGCGTAGATTATACTAATTTCTTGTGAAAAGAAAATGGGTTGAGCATAGATACTGCTATTGAAGAGGCTGGCGAAACTCGTTTATTACGGCAATTGGTGGCCTGATTTTGTCAGGGATTCTGACCTGAATCGTCACGCGTGTGAGGTATAAATTGTTACCGCCGAGTGTGTAAACGCTCAAAAAATATGCGAAATTTTTAAAAAATAGATTTTACAGATTTATACTTCTGTTTTTTTGGGGAGAATAGAGTATATTATCCCACCCACCGAAACAACTAATAGAATAATAATTAAAATCTTTTGCAAACTTCCTTCATTCGGATTTTCCAGTAATTTTCTGATTTCTTTAGCCTGTGAGCCAGTCCAAACTGCCAATAATGTTCGGGGAATCATGCCGAAAAATCCACCCAGAAGTATATTTTTAAGTTTAGCACCCGATAACGCAAAAACAAAATTGGTGAGGGCAAAAGGTAAAACAGGCGAAAGTTTGGTAAAGAAAATAAATTTTAATTCTTCTTTTCTGATATTTTCTAAAATATTACTAATCTGTTTATTATCAGCAAGATACACCTTAAATTTATCTCCATCAATGCGTTTGGTAATAATATTCACGAGAAAAATAGCAACCATATTCATCAAGAAAACTGGCAAAACTGCATTCCAACCAATAAAATATCCAAAAATAAGGGCTAAAAGGGTAGGAGGTGTAAAAGCAAATGTGCAAGTCAGACAGCAAATGAAAGTGATTAGCGTCCAATCTTGCCAACTAAAGTCCGAAATTGTATTTTCATGAGTGACGACCGCAAACGTGAGAATCGAACTGAAAATCAAGGGAATAACCGTCAGAAATATCGAAGAAATGAGTGGAAAAGAGTATTTGCTGGAGATTTTCAAAGGTAAAAAAGGAACTTAAAAATGAGATTTAAAAAAATTACCAAATAATGGTTAAATCATAGTCTTTAAAGATACTATCTTTAGAAATAACCGTAAGCTTTTCAGTCATTCCCTGTGCAATGATTATTCTATCAAATGGGTCTCGATGTATTAGTGGTAAAGTAGATAATACTATTAAATGGTCTAATTCTATTGGTATTATGCTAATTTGGTTTCGTTTTATAAACTCAAATAAGTCGGTGAGTGGGTTTTCAAGTTCGAGTTTTCCGATATTGTATTTTATTGTGACTTCCCAAATGCTTGCAATACTCACGTAGCAATTATTAGAAGTATCTTTGATTAAATTTTTGGAAGTTGAGGAGAGTTGAGCATCGCCACTATAAAACCATAAAAGTGCATGGGTATCTAAAAGTACATACATGCTCACATATAATCTTTAAATTCATCCAAGGGAGCATCGAAATCTTCGTGAAGTTTCACCTTTCCTTTAGCAAAACCAAATTCTCGCTCTTTCAATGGTTGCTTTTGCTGATATTTAACTTTTAAGAATTCTACGAAGTCAAATAGTTCCTGTTGTAATTCACTTGGAAGTGTTTCTATTTCTTTTGCAAATGTAAATGTCCCCATTTTGGTTAGATTTAAGTACAATTTTACGAATTAATAGGAACAACTCCAAGCGAAAAAAGAATATCATTTAAAACAAAAATCCGTAACGCAAAGTAATTGGCGTTTGATTTCCAAGTAGGCTTTGTGGACTAATAAACCCTCTATTTGGATAGCCTAAATTGTACATCAATGAAATAAAGCTGCCACGACGGCCATCGCCACCTTGATAAAAACCTGCCCCAATAAGTGGCGAACTCCCCCAAACCCTTTTACTTGGGTCGGTTGTGTTTAGGTTATACGAGTAAAACTGATCTGCGTAAGCATTAATAAACTCGTATTCAGCATGAGCAAAGAAACGCTTGAAAACTTGCTGACGAATGAATATTTTTGGTCCAAAAATCGTGTTATTTGTGTTAGCTGCACTATTTCGGTTGAATGTACCCTGAAAAATAAAGTTTGCACCTATTCCTGCAACTGTCCCTTTGTCGTTTAATTCATACCCAATCATTGGCGAGGCATCAATATAAAAAGCACCAAAAAAGCCTAACCAAAATGTTCCGCCGTACCTTAGCTTCTCTTTCCATTCAGGTTTTGGTTTCTCAAAAAATACTTGAGTTTGGCTGTCTTTATCGCTCGAAGTTGGAATTCCTTCTTGTGAAAAAACGCTTAATGTGCTTATAATCAAGGCACTCATTAAAATTATTTTACGCATATTCTAAAGTCTTCTCTTCCTGTAAAAAATCAGGTAGTTTGATGGTATCGAGGAGTTGTTCTTCGAGCATATTTGCCCACTCCGTAAGATAAACGATAACATCGGCTCTAACATTGTGGAGAAGGTAACGATTTTCGATAGGTAGACGCATTAAAATTTGTTTATCTGCTAATTTTTCGAGGTTTTGGAGGTCTTCCAACGAAAATCCAGATGTAAGCATCTCGTGAATCACTAAATCAATGGGCATTTGTGTAATGCCACAATAGTCGTTCAATTGCTCATTCCAGTCGCCATTGCCTTGCATAGCGTATGCATGAATTTCTGCTTTTGAGCGTTTGGTGATTTCTTGGGCGAGGTTTCCACAATTGCAGCTACCCATGTGTCCCCACATATAATCACTACCCGAACCAAGTTTTTTTGCAGTACGACGCAGTGCGTCAATGATTTCAACTTTTGCCTGTGCCATTTTTAATCAATTAAGATGTATATAAAATGAAGATATGTCTGTTTCTGCTTAAAACTCACTGTTAAGTGCTTTTGTTTGCCAAATTTTAAGTAAAAATAAAAGGTCTCTTGAGAAAATATTCAAGAGACCTCATAAAAATTTTTATTGTCCACAATTAAACTTTGTAAATTATGCTTTTTTTGCTTTAGTAGTTTTAGTTGCTATTGCTTCAACTTTTGACTCTACCGCCACTTTGGCTTTCGCAGTTTTTGCTGGAGCTTTTGTTTTTTCATTTACTGCTTCAGGCGTTGCTTTTACTTTCACGGTTGTAGTTGCTTTTGGAGCAATAGGGGCAATCTCAGAAACTACTTCGATTACACAATTTTCTACTGAAAATTCTGGATTATAACTATATTTTGAAGCTTGTGTATCGTTTACCCAACGGCCATCATTCAATAAATAACGGTATTCATAAGAACCCGATTGTAAGCTAACTGAAGCCTTTAATGAGCCGTCTTTTTGTTGTTTTAAAGCAACTCCATTATTAAAGTCCCAATTGTTAAAATCACCTAATAAAATACCCGAAGTTGCACCATCTGCTATATCTGCAGGAAGAAGAAAATCAATTTTTTTGCTTGACATAATTTGTATTTTTGTTTTTTGTGCTGCAAAGTTTTGTTTAAAAAAATATCTTTTCCTAAAAAAATCATTGAAAAGTACAAAAATTCTTCAAAAAGTTTAATTATATTAAGGAATGGTTAAAAAAACAATTAATTAATGCAAGTGCCTTGAACTTAAATTGTTTATTATCAATGGGTTATTCGTTATTGTTGAACTTGTTATTGGTTATTTGTTATTGGGCAAATTTGCAAATAGCATTATGTTTCTTCAAATAGATTGAGTTGTAATTCCCTAATAACCAATTTCCTAATTACCAGTTTCCCAATAACCAATAACTAATTCTGATTAAACTGCTCAGTAATTACCTTACGCAATGCTTGGTGCGGACGAAGTCCATTATTTCGATAAACTTTCGGCCCTGCATCAGTCGTAATATCTTGTGCATTACGCATCTGACGCACCGATGTACTTCTAAATTCTTCGTATTCTTCGTCGGTCATTTCTTCACGGTTGGCTTTGCCCTTCTCCAAACCATCATCAAACGTATTGATGCGGCGGTCTTGGTCGGCAACCTTCGATCGATTGAGCATATCTTCAATATGAGCTAAAATTTCCCTTCTTTCGGCTTTCAATTCTGCTAAATTTGGCAATAAAGATAAGTCGTTTTCTAAAATACTTTTTTGTGTAATTTGTTGAGCCAACTCCCCTTCGGCGACTTTCATTTCTTCAATCAATTTCAAGTTACTTTTTTTCATTCGGCGAATCGTTGGTCCCGCTTGCAGCCAATTATACCAGTAAGACTGCATAATCGGGAAGGAAATACCCAAACAAATTGCACCTGCAATAGCAAACAAAACGCCACTCAAAATAAACGACATCAAAGCCCAAGGACTATTCACCAAATCAATATTGAGTTTATCATAAGCCTTAATTTGCTCATCCATTTTCTGAATAAGTGCTTGATTATCAGCAAGATTTACAGCCGTTGGGTCCATTGGTTGGCTGTTAATCTGCATCGCTTTGATTTGTTTATTAATACTATCTTTTAGTTTTTCGGTTTTATAAGCCTCATAACGAAACCAACCTAAAATTATCATTGTGGCCACTGAAAAAACTACTAAAAAACCTTGAAAAATGGCATAAGTACGCTTGGTTTTTGGTGAATATTCGTTGATATAAGGTTGCTCAACCAATCTATCATAAGCTGGTTTTAGTAATACCGAAAGCATTGCTAATCCGATTGCAAATGCCCATGCCTCATAATTATCTCGAATATTAAGGGCATAAGCGACAATTTCGTGCGAAATAATCAAATCGCCTGTAACGAAGGCGACACTTGCCATTAAGTACAAGATTCCCGCAAGTAGCGAGTATGGTGATTCATTTCTGTTACGTTTACCTTCAACCCGTTTGATATTTGCTAAGTTATCGTCTATGCGGTCTTGTACGAAACCTACTTTGCGTGAATGCGTACTGATTCCCATAATAAACTCTTGTAACTTATCGAACGAAGTTTTTTGTTTTTCCTTCGTGTCGGCAATTTGGATGTCTATTTTAGAAACCTCCTCCTTTTTCTCGACAATGCGTTCTTGTAGCCACTCATAATCTACATGGCTCGATACAAAACCCTCGTAAGGATCATCGTCTTGGTTTTTATCTTTTCGGATATTCTCAACACCGATTAGATACCCATGCTGGAAGTCGGAATTATAATAATTTTCTGGATTTTCCATGTTTAAAAATTTACGAATTACGATTTACGAATTACGAATGTTGCAACGCTGTTCAATATTCAAATCAACCATCGTTATCTAACTTTCTATTTCAATATTATATTTATCCAAAAGCCCTCGGATGTTATTGAGTGAAAATCTTGCTTTTTTTATTCGATTGAGTTCGGGGTCGATTGAAAAATTTTGGGATGTTCTTAGATCAGCTTTTTCTAAGACGGTTCTTTCAAAAACTGCCGATATAAATTCACAATTTTCAAAAACGGCATTTGTTAGGTCGGTTTCGGTGAAATCTGCTTCTTTCAAATTACAGTTTTTAAACTTGGTATTTTTCATTTTTAACCTATAAAAACCTGCTAAATGCAAAAAACAATCATCAAAGCTGACTGAAAATAAAAATGGACTGCATTCTCCAAAATTTACGCCAAGCAATTTGCAGTTTTTAAACTTTACTTGTTTCATTGCAGCATTACTCAGTTTTACATTGCTGAGGTTACAATCTTCAAATTCACACTCAATAAAATCGAAATGAGATAAATGCAAATTCGAGAAATCACAATTCGTGAAAGTACAATTTTCATATTCTCCTTTACGAAATATTTCTTGGGTGAAATTTATTCCAATAAATCGTTCTTCTTCTATGATTGGTTTTAGCATAACTATTTCAGAGAGATTTGCTCATCAAAATTTTATTTCAGAATATCTTCTATTTGCTTGCCTGTTAGTTTTCCACGATAGCTACGTGCCAAATTGAACTCGCTTTCAAAGAGTTTAACGAGCATTTCTCGGCGTTCGTTGAGGCGTTTGAGTTCAGCTTCTGGACTTTTAAGGATATCCACAATTTTCCATTTTTCTACTCGTTGCTCATCAATTTCGATTTTGAGTCTAGTAATTTCATTTTCCCATTCTTTAGTTTTATTGATTTTGTCTTTTTGTAAGCGAAGGTTGTCAAACCAAACTGCCGAATCTGTTTTCAATACAGTTAGATTGCTCAAAAGTAGTTTTCCAGCAAATAAAAACAAGAAAAATACAAAGAAAAACAAAGCAAATGAGCGGAGAAGAATTTGATTTTGCGAAGCGTCGCCCGTCAATGATTGTACGAAAACAAAAACCGAAGCTGCCAAAGGCATTCCGACTTCTTCAAGGAGTTGTCGCCATGAAATTGAAGATTCTTTTTCGTGAAAAAGCGATTTTGAATTAAACAAATTGAACATTCCCGCTAAGAAAATTCCAAGTGCAATGACATAATGATTTTTTGGAAAATTGGTCAGAATAGATTCATCAATTAAATAATAATTGCCGATACACATCGCTAACGAAAGCACGATGCCAATAAATGTTCGTGGCAGTTGGTGTTCAGTGCGTTCACGATTTTCAAGAACACGTGCTTTTTCGGTTAGTTCATTAATTCGAGTTTCTTTTTGCTCAATTAACAAATTAATCTCTCCTATTTTTTCGAAATGATATTCAACTGTTTTTTCGGTTTCGGCCGTTTGGTGAGCAAAATAATTACGGATTGCTCCGATTTTCTCATCAACTTTTGCTTCCGAAAGACCAAAAATCACGCCTTCGTCACGCAACGCATCTTCATTTTCAAGCCAAAAGGGTATGATATCAATTTCGGGTGAAAAGGACTGAACTTCGGAAGTAGGAATAATTGTTGATTCCTGGGAAATTGGAACTTGTGTGGTGCTAAAAGCTAGAGCTTCTTCGTCGGACGAAGGGGCTATTGGTTTTGAATTAAAAAGATTTTTTACTCGGTCAAAAAAAGACATGGACTTATAGGCTCGTTTTAAACACTCATACTCACGGGTGTTTCGGGAAAAATCTGATGGGTGGAGATTTTTTCGTATGCAATAATAGCTGATATTATTTCTCGAAAATATCTTTCACTTGCAAAGTTTCCGCCAAAACCAGCGTCTATCATTATAGCAGCTTTTTCGTAAGCAATTGTGTATTCTCGGTGATTGTGTATTTTCATGGTGATTGCGATTAGTAAATTTTAAAATATATATAAGTAACCGCAATGCCATATTAACTCGAAATTTGGGAAAATATTTTGATTTTGAAAAAATAAAAGTGAAGAAGGGATTTTTCGATGGTTGAAGGGCGTAAATTTGTGTGTATATTCATTTAAAATGTGATTATCTCATAATTTCATTAAATTATAAATTTCAAAAAATTACATAAATCAGTTAAATCATAGTTTAGGATAAAATGATTTCAATAATAGTAGCTACAGCCGAAAATGGCGTAATCGGGAAAGACAATCAATTACTTTGGAAACTCTCGGCCGACCTAAAGCAGTTTAGAATACTGACAACGGGGCATTCGGTCATTATGGGACGAAAGACTTTTGAGTCAATAGGTCGACCATTGCCCAGTCGCACGAATATTGTTATTTCTCGCCAAAAAGATTTGACTCTACCCGAAGGAGTTTTGAAAGTAAACTCGCTCGAAACTGCCATAGAAACTGCTAAAAATCACGTAGGAAATGAAGAGGTATTCATAATCGGTGGTGGAAATGTTTATGAACAAGCCATAAAAATTACTGATAAAATATACCTCACCGAAGTTAAAGCCTCTATCGAAGGTGATGCGTTTTTTCCTGCTCTTGATACTAACGAATGGAATGAAATTGCAAGAGTTTCGCATCAAAAAGACGAAAAAAATGAATACGATTTTGATTTTGTTGAGTTAGTGCGGAGGTGAGTTTTACCACAAAGACACGAAGAATACAGAGGATCACTAAGTGTAACTTTAGTGTACTTATTGTCTTTGTGGTAAACTTTTCGGATTCCATTAAATAAAAAATGACCATATTCTTTGTTGTCCTGCTGGAGTTTATCTATATTAGTTGTCTGGGTTTTGGCCTAAATTTTATTTTTATTTCAAACACTACTTTTTGGAGCTCTAAATTTGATTTACAGGCTAATCTTATTCATTTTTGTGGTTTGATTTTATTCTAAATTTGAGAAATGACACAGATAAGATTGGTTTCACCCAAATTCCCGAGTGGGAGGGCTTCCTATTTTGTTAATATGAAAGTATCTACACTACAACCGTTTCAGATGGTTTATTCGTTATTTGAGCACGAATATTTGGGGTTTTTGTTTGAAGCCTTTGTGGTGCAACTCAATAGTAAAGGTGAGCTTACACTCCAAAATCAAAGTGTTTCGTCGAAAAATATAGCTGAATTTTCCGAACGAATTGATTCCGACGATTTTACGATTGTCAAAATTTCTGAATCTATGCAACAAGACGTTGTTGTTAAGAAGTTTAGTTCCAAAAAGCTCGCTCCACTTGATTTTTTCTTGAAGATATTCGACCCCGAAAAAGGTGATAAACTGCTGCAAGAAACGATTCATAGCTATATGGAAAAACGCCGAGCTGAAATCTTGGAGAAATTGCTGAAAAAGCCACTTTATATCATGAGCAATGATGGCGACCCTACTTGGAAAGCAATCAATAAAATTCAAGAGGGGGCAAAAGCTTATTTTAATTTTATTCGGAATGAAGAAAATACGCATTATTTTCCGAGTATCAAATGCGAGGGCGAACGAGTCCATTTTCAGTTTAAAAATGCCCGAATTTTGTGCGAAGAACCAGCTTGGTTATTGATTGACGATAAATTATACCATTTTGACAAACAAGTTGATGGCAAGAAATTAAAGCCGTTCCTGAATAAAAACCATATTATTATTCCTCGAAATATTGAGGAAACCTACTATCGAAAATTTATTGCTCCACTAATTGCCCAATTCGATGTTTTTGCTCAAGGATTTGAAATCAGATTTGAGAAACATGAATCGAAGCCTATTTTGTCAATTTCAGAAGTGATAGCCACCCAAAAAGTCTCCGTAGCGTTGTTTGATGCCAACGAAGTGGAGCAGGAAAATGATGAAGAAAACAAAATCGTTTTTGATTTATCGTTTCAATATGACAATTATACTTTTCGCTTCGATAATTTTTCAACCGAGTCTTACGTCAGTGTTGAGCGTGCGGGCGATAGCTGGCTTTTTCATAAAGTAAAACGAGATTTAAAATACGAAAAGGCACAGGTGAATTTACTGAAAACTTTGGGTTTAGATGTGCGTCAAGGCCGAAAATTAGTACTAAAACGACCTGCTTTTTCGTGGTTGCAGAGCAATGCGAAGATGCTGGAAGAAAATAATTTTGAACTAAAACAAGCCGATAATAATCAAAATCAAAAGCAATATTTCTTGGGATATTCGTCGATTGAGGTGCATATCGAAGAAAAAAACGACTGGTTTGATATAAAAGCAAAGGTTCGTTTTGGTGAATTTGAGATTCCATTTCTGAAACTTCGGAACTTGATTTTGGCTAATAAACGAGAGTTTACACTGCCAAATGGACAAATTGCGGTTATTCCTGAAGAATGGTTTACGAGATATTCAGAATTGTTTAGTTATGTCGATAATCTTGAAGAAAGCGATATTACGATTTTGAAAAAACATCATCTTGTTTTAGTACAAGATTTGACCGATGAAGGATTGGCGTTTTCGGTCATTACTCGAAAATTGGAAAGGCTGCGAAATTTTGATAAAATTGGTCAATTCGAACTTCCCAAAGGCTTAAATGCTAATCTTAGACCTTATCAAAAAGCGGGCTATGATTGGATGCGGTTCTTAGCCGAATACAAATTAGGCGGCTGCTTGGCCGATGATATGGGTTTGGGTAAAACCATTCAAACATTGGCGTTTTTGCAATCATTAAAGGAAGATGGCCTCGCCGAAAATCCTAGCTTGTTGGTGATGCCTACTTCGTTGATTTATAATTGGTTAAAGGAAATTGAAAAGTTTACGCCGAACCTTCAGGTGTTTATTTATACAGGCTCCAATCGAGAGAAAAATACCGAGCAGTTTGATAATTACGACTTGATTTTGACTTCCTACGGAATTCTCAGAATTGATATTGATTTTATCAAAGATTACCGATTTAATTATGTGGTTTTGGACGAATCTCAATCGATCAAAAATCCAAGTTCGCATATTTCTAAGGCCGTTATGCAGCTAAACTCAGCCAATCGCTTGATTCTGACGGGTACGCCACTCGAAAACAGCACGATGGATTTATGGACACAGATGACATTTATTAATCCTGGGCTTTTGGGTACGCAAAGTTATTTCAAAAACGAATACCAAATTCCAATTGAAAAATACCAAGACGAAAAGCAAAACAAACGTTTATATAGCCTTATTAAGCCTTTTATGTTGCGTCGACATAAATCGCAAGTTGCAACCGAACTTCCGCCAAAAGTCGAAAGTATTCATTATTGCGATATGACCGAGGAGCAAGAAAAATGTTACGAAGAAGCCAAATCGTACTATAGAAACATCATTTTGGAACAAATTGAAGAAAAAGGTTTTGGAAAATCTCAAATGGCGGTTTTACAAGGGTTGACCAAATTACGACAGTTAGCCAATCACCCACAAATGATTGACCAAGATTATGAAGGCGATTCGGGTAAAAATGAAGAGGTTTTACAAAAACTCGAAACCATCATCGAAGAAGGACATAAAGTGTTAGTTTTCAGTCAGTTTGTGAAGCATTTGCTTATTTACAAAAATTATCTTGAATCAAAACAAATTCGTTATTGTTATTTGGATGGTTCAACTATCAACCGTCAAGAGCAAGTAGATATTTTTCAGAATGATGATTCGATAAAAATTTTCTTGATTTCGTTGAAAGCAGGAGGCTTGGGCTTAAACCTAACGGCCGCCGAATACGTTTTCTTGCTCGACCCATGGTGGAATCCTGCTATTGAAGCACAAGCTATTGACAGAGCCCACCGAATTGGGCAGCAAAATACGGTTTTTACCTACAAATTCATCACCCGAAATTCGGTAGAAGAGAAGATTTTGACCTTACAACGAAATAAACGTAAGCTTTTCGATAACCTCATTACTGCCGAAGAAAACTTCGTAAAATCGCTTTCAAAAGATGATATTTTGAGTTTATTGGAGTAGAATTATTGAGTAATTGATTATATTTGTAAAAACAGAATGATTATGACCGATTTTAGATTCATAAAAAAAATGAGAACGGAGGGGTTTTTATTCCATTGCAAGGCTTTGATAATCAAGAAGTTGAAATAGAATTGCACATTAAGCCATTGAATGATACAGAGGCAGGAGAAGCAAAAACCATAGCGGATGCGTTTTTTTCAAGGCTAAATCGTAATACTTCTATCAATTTTGATGAATTGAATGTTTATGAACAATAGAATATTTTTGGATAGTTCTATTTTGGTTGAAAAAGCAAAAGGAACAATTATTCGACTTTTTGATAGATAATAGTACCATTGAAAAATGTATCAATACAATCGTTTTGAGCGAATTTACGTACTATTTTTTAGCAATCGAAGGTGCAAGTTCTCCCCGAACTTTGAAAGAAAAGAAGATTATACCAACTATTCTTCAGCAAAATAATCCTATAATTCTATTAGAATTATTTACGTATCTGACTGATAGCCAAGCTATTGCAGGCACTTGTCTTGATTTGATGCAAAAGTATAATTTACTCCCAAATGATGTACTAATCTTAGCTACCTGCAAAACACATCAAATTCAACAAATAGCAAGCTTTGATTCAACAGATTTTGAAAAAGCTTGTCTTGGTGAAAATATAAAATTGGTTCAAAGGATTGAAGATTTACTCAGAAAAGAGTATTTCACCGCAATATTCCTAAATCCCAACCGACTTTAAAGAATTTTTGAGGCGGTTGGGTTTTTATGTAATTGGGCATATCTGAACTATAAAAAAAGGTCAAGCAAAATGCTCGACCTTTGTTGTTTGTATATTTTTACTACGCATGTTTCTTCAATCTATTATTTTCTTCTCTCAGCAATCGGATAACTTCATTTTTACTTGCCAACAAATCTTTGTAAAGTTCTCGTGCATCCATATTTATCTCAAAACCATTCACCGAGGTATCTTTATTATCGTGATTATTGATAATTTTTATAGTTGTGCCTTGTGGGATTAGTTCGGTGGGTTCTACTTTAAAAACATTGGCAAGTTTAGGTAGATATTCAATTTTGAAGGTACTTAGGTCGCTTTCCCAGCGGCTATAAGTATTTTGGCTTACACCAATAAAATCTGCTACTTCTTGTTGTGA
>JAFEIL010000231.1 GCA_017495105.1 Emticicia sp.
ATTATTTGTAAGTCTTTTGTAAGACTCTTAAAAATTGTGATTCAATAAATGGATAGAACGATAGCTTTTGATAAATCGCCTGATGGATTAATTCCTGCGATTATCCAAGATTCGATTACGGGAAAAGTGCTTATGCTTGGGTATATGAATGCCGAAGCATACCAGAAAACAATGACGGACAAGATTGTGACTTTCTTTAGTCGTAGTAAGCAAAGACTTTGGACCAAGGGAGAAACATCGAATAACTTTTTGCACGTAAAAAACGTATTAGTAGATTGTGATGGTGATACAATTCTGATTTACGCTTCGCCCGATGGCCCAACTTGCCATACGGGGGATGATACTTGTTTTCAAGAGATTAATGATGGGAAAGTATTGTTTATCAATCATTTACGTGCCGTAATTAAAGACCGTAAGGTAAATCCTTTGGATAAATCTTACACGAGTGAATTGTTTCAGAAAGGAGTCAATAAAGTAGCTCAGAAAGTAGGAGAAGAGGCGGTTGAGTTGGTAATTGAGGCGAAAGATGATAATAAAGAGTTATTTTTGGGCGAAGCAGCCGATTTGTTTTATCATTATTTGGTGCTTTTGGAGCAAAAAAATTACACCTTCGATGAGGTGTTGGAGGTGCTGATTAAGCGGCACAAATAAATTTGATTATTAGAAATTGGATAAATATTTATGATTCCATAAAATCTTTGACGAAATGATTATACTTCATTAACTTTATATTCAATCATTCAAAACTATATTTTTATGATAAACTACTTAATTCGTTTGGCTTGTTGTGCGGCTGCGGTCTATTTCATGCCTCAATTTCTCAATGATATTAAAGTAAGCGGAACTACTGCTGCTTTGATTGTGGCTTTGGTTATGAGTTTTCTTAATACTTTCGTAAAGCCTATCCTAAAGTTACTTTCATTGCCTATTACAATTCTTACACTTGGATTATTTTCGTTGGTTATCAATGTAGTAATTGTGTATTTATGTGATTATTTGGTTGATGGGTTCAAAGTAAGTGGCTTTATTCAACCATTGATTTTTGGTTTTATTCTTTCGATAGTCAATAGTTTGGTAGGTTCTTTTCAAGAATAGAAAATAATTAGGATATCAAAAAGTCCATTGTTAAAGAATTTTGCTTCGACAATGGACTTTTTTATTATCACTTGTTTTTTTACAGAACGTCTAGTTTGGACGTTTCTACGTTTTTATCAGAAACGAATCAAATCGTTTCTGATTATAAACTTTCTAAAGTAGTTTTTACTGCTTCAAAATTTGGCAAATCGCCTGCACTTTCTAATACTTCTGCGTATTTGATTACGCCTGATGCGTCAACTACAAAAGCTGCACGTTTGGCTACACCTTGCATACCGAAAACGAAAGTATCATAGTATGCTCCGTAAGCTTGTGCAGTTTCTTTGTTGAAATCAGATAATAAATTGAAAGGAAGATTTTGCTCTGCTTTGAATTTGCCCAAAGTAAAGATTGAGTCAACTGAGATACCTAAGATTTCAGCGTTTAAACCCGAATAAGTTGCTATATCGTCACGCATTTGGCAAAGTTCCGCCGTACATACGCCTGTAAATGCCAAAGGAAAAAACAATACTACTACGTTTTTGCCACGATAATCAGCCAAGTTAATCTCTGCTTTATCTGTGTTGAATAATTTGAAATCGGGTGCTTGTTCGCCTACATTTACTGCCATGATTAGAATTTTTTTATTGTTTTAGATTGAACTAATAACCTACAAATTAAGTGGAAAGTTTGTATAAAAAGAAAAATCTTGTCTATAGCTTTTCTTTTTGTTCTAAAACTTGGCATTATTCTTTAAAAAATCGCAAATTTGCTTAGAAAACGCTTCGTCATCAACTTTTTAATACAATGCCACAAGAAATAATTAAAACTTCAATTTTTGATTTGTTCAAAATTGGACCAGGGCCGTCTAGTTCGCACACAATTGGCCCGATGAAAGCTGCCTACGATTTTCTACAAAGAACCAAAGTTTTGGCAACTATGCAGTCGCTCAAAAATCCACAAATTATTATTCATTTATATGGTTCACTGAGTGCAACAGGGAAAGGACACGGCACCGACCGAGCTGTGATTGCAGGGCTAATGGGTTGGTTGCCAGACACTTGTGAGCCAGCGGCTTTTACGGAACTATTAAAAAATGAATCGGATTCTTACGAAATGCAAGTTGCTGATAATCAAGTACAACTGACGGCAAAAAGTGTTATTTTTGAAAAAAAACGCTACGAATCACCGCACCCTAACACCTTAGTTTTCAAGTTGATATGTGTCAATGATGTAGTTTTAGAAGAAGAATATTACTCGGTAGGAGGGGGCTTTATCCAGCGAAAAGGTGAAGATTTAAGTGCAGACAATGATAAGATGCCACAGTATGGCTTTTCGACTATGAAGGAGCTAAGGGAGCATTTAAAGAATAACAAAATTACACTGACCGACTTGATGATAGCCAATGAAGAAGCCTTGACTGGACTTTCACGAAAGGAAATTTACCAAAAAATTGATAATATTTTGGAAGCCATGCACAAAGCCGTGAAGCGGGGTTTACGACAAAAAGGACTTTTGCCCGGAACAATCAAATTGCGTAGAAAAGCTCCAGTTTTATATGAGCAAGCCAAAAGCCTTGCTTCAGCAAGTGATAGCTTTATGATTTTCTTGAATGCTTATTGTATGGCTGCATCCGAAGAAAACGCTGCTGGAAATATCGTAGTGACTGCACCTACTTCGGGAGCTTCAGGGGTTATTCCTGGGGTATTTTTTTTGTTACGCAATCATTATCATTACGATAAGCAACGCCTCAGAGAAGGAATGTTGGCAGCAGCGGCTGTTGGCTTTTTGATAAAACATAACGCTAGTATTTCGGGTGCGGAAATGGGGTGTATGGGAGAAATCGGTTCGGCATCGGCGATGGCTGCAGCTATGTTGGCTTATTGTGCAGGAAAAAGCATCGAAATTGTAGAAGCTGCTGCTGAAATTGCGATTGAGCATCATTTGGGTATGACCTGCGACCCAATTGGTGGTTATGTGCAGATTCCATGCATAGAACGTAACGCAATGGGGGCAATTAAGGCGTATAATGCCTATTTGTTGTCAGCTTCAGGAAATGCTTCCGCTCAGAAGATTTCGCTCGATAGTGTGATAAAAGTAATGAGAGCCACCGGCCGTGATATGTCGAAAAAATATAAAGAAACCTCACAGGCAGGTTTAGCGTTAAGTGCAACTGAGTGTTAGATTTTTTCACAATAATCGGATTTAATTTATCTTATTTCCAAATTGTGTAATGATGAAGAATTTTATTACCCAAAATCTGATACAAATAGTGTAATTTC
>JAFEIL010000433.1 GCA_017495105.1 Emticicia sp.
AATGAAGTGATTTTCCTATTTGGTAAAATCTAAAAGGTAATTTTCAAGGGAAGCCGATTTATATAAAAAGTGAGTTATTCTGAGGAATGGCTCGCTTTTTTGATTTATGACGAATGAAGTTTTTGTATTTACCACGGTGGCACAGATTACATAGATTTACACTGAGATTTGCTCTGTGAATCTCTGGGCAATCCGTGCCTCCGGGTAAGTAATTTTAATGCAAGAAGTGTCTTACGCCAGTCATGACCATCGAAAGACCATTGGCATTGCAATAATCAATTGAATCTTTATCACGAATTGAGCCTCCAGGTTGCACAACTGTAGTGATACCAGCTTGGTGAGCAATCTCCACACAATCAGCAAATGGGAAGAACGCTTCCGAAGCCATTGCCGCTCCGTTGAGGTCGAAACCAAAGGTTTTTGCTTTGTCGATTGCTTGTTTCAAGGCATCTACACGAGAGGTTTGACCAACGCCACAAGATAGCATTTGGCCGTCTTTCGCCAACACCACATTATTAGATTTCAAGTGTTTGCAAATCTTCAAGGCAAATTCTAAAGCCTTGATTTCGCTTTCGCTCGGAGCTTTTTCGGTTGCTACCGTAAAGTCTTTCGCAGTTTCAACTGAATTATCTTTATCTTGTTCCAAAACGCCATTTAATAGTGTTTTGAATTGTTTTTTGCTAACTTCAACTGGTTTTCTGATTAATAAACGACGGTCTTTTTTCTTTGTTAAAATTTCTAAAGCATCGGCATCAAAACTTGGAGCGATGAGAATTTCAAAGAAAAGCTTGTGTAGTTCTTCGGCAGTTGCTAAATCAACATTTGCATTTGTAATAATTACACCGCCAAAAGCCGAAACAGGGTCGCAAGCCAAGGCGTTTACGTAGGCTTCTTTTGCAGTTGGGGCAGTCGCCACGCCGCAAGCGTTGTTATGCTTAACGATTACGAATGAAGTTTCGGTAAATTCATCCATCAAACGCACGCACGATTCTACGTCCATTAGATTGTTATATGATAATTCTTTACCATGAATTTGCTCAAACATCGCATTTAAATCACCGTAGAAAGTAGCAGCTTGGTGCGGGTTTTCTCCGTAACGCAGCACTTTTTTCGGCAATAAATCAAAGCTTTGAGTTAATTGATAGATGTCATCAGCAAAGTAATTATGAATAGCCGTATCGTAGCTCGAACTCATCTGGAAGCCTTCTTTTGCATAGCGACGACGGTCTTCTAGCTCGGTCGAACAATCTTTTTCCTTTAAAATTTCAAAAATATCATCATATTGTTCACGAGACGAAACTATCAAAACATCATTGAAGTTTTTGGCCGCCCCACGAATCAGCGAAATACCGCCAATATCGATTTTTTCAATAATATCTTCATCACTTGCACCCGAGGCAACGGTTTCTACAAAAGGATATAAATCAACAATCACTAAGTCGATTGACGGAATCTCAAATTGAGCGGCAGTTTGTACGTCGCTTTCATTATCACGGCGGTAAAGAATTCCTCCAAAAATCTTTGGATGAAGCGTTTTTACACGTCCACCAAAAATTGATGGGTAGCTTGTTAAATCTTCAACGGCTGTAACGGGAATGCCCAAATCTTCAACGAATTTTTGTGTTCCACCAGTTGAAAAAATTTGAACATCGTGTTCGTGAAGCAACTGTACGATTTTATCTAAACCGTCTTTGTAATAAACCGAAATAAGTGCCGATTTGATTTTCTTGGTCATTTTGGAGTGTTTTTTTGCAGTATTACTAATATAGATATGTTTAATACCCGTTACAAGTTTTGATTCACGAGCCATAAATATTGAAAGTGCAAATTTAATGCTTTTTCTTGATATGATGGTTATTGCTCTCAAAACATTAAATAAATAGCAAGAAATGATTAAAAAGTGCGTAGTTTAGTTAATTTCTATACTATTTTGTGTGATTAGAACTTCTGCACAATCTCAAAATAATACAAATTTGATGCGTCATTATTTGGGGCTTAGGAATATATATTATCAAGGTTGCGAGAGCTTATGAAGGTAAATTGGAATGCAATTTTTCTTCACTATGGAATTTCCTTGATATAAAGAAACACGATAAACATTTTCTTGTTTTATCAAAGTTTGAAAATCTCTAAAAATATTCAGACGATTTTTAATTAAAAGTAATTGACATCAAAGAGATTTCGAAATTCAATTAGTTATATCAATGTTCCAGTAAATAGGTGTTAGCGAAATGCTAAAAACGAACCACCGCTTTTTATTTGGCGGTCATTGAAAAAACACCTTACAAAAATCGTAATTGTTTGGAGCTTGAATATAGCTATGGACAAAACTTAATACTTTTGAATAACTTGCTCAACATTAAACACGTGGTTTCCAAGCAACTTCTTCGCTATTTAATTCTTGAGTCATTTTTCGTGAAAGTACAAAAAGATAATCCGAAAGACGATTTAAGTATTTTATAATCAATGAATTAACTTCTTCTTCGTGTGAAAGTCGAATACTCAAACGCTCTGCTCGACGACAAACCGTGCGTGCAACGTGTGTGTAAGAAACCGATTGATGTCCACCTGGCAAAACAAACGCTCGGAGTGGAGGAATTTCGGTGTCCATCAAATCCATTTGTTTTTCGAGCAACTCAATATCATCATCTAAAAGGTCTGGAATTTTTTTTCTCCGAACTTGTTCTGGCTCAGAAGCTAAATCAGAGCCAATCGTAAATAAGCGGTCTTGAATTTCTTTCAAAATATCCTTTCTTGATTCATTAATTGCTTGGTCACGCACCAACCCAATCCACGAATTTAGCTCATCAACTGTTCCATAAGTTTCGATTTTCAAATCTGCTTTGCTGATTCGAGTACCGCCAACTAATGAAGTCGTGCCAGCATCACCTGTTTTTGTGTATATTTTCATTTTATATTTTGGTAAGCTTTAGTACGCTTCACATTGTGCTAAAACTATTTTTTGTCAAATACATTACCCCATATAAGGTATAACTCTTGTTTATCGAAATTAGTTTTTTCAATAAAAAACTAATTCTCTCGAATCTCTGCCCTAACTTTGCACCCGAAAACAATCGTCTGAAACAGGCGGTTAAAAAAACACTGAGATACATTCTCAATTATACATTTTCCAATTTACATTAGTAAAAATGTCAATATCAAACGTATTTTTTAATTTTTGGCGTAAAGCCTCAATGCCTCTTTTGGTAGTGGCTCTTATGTTATGTTATTTCACAATGCCCGATAATGCCGCCGTTCACCATGACGAAAAAGGCAATCCTGATGGCTTTATCGACAAGCAAACTTTCTTTTATTTTACATTCGCAGTTGTCATTGCCTTCAATTTCCTCTTGAATTTACTCAAAACACAAGTGTTGAAAATTGATTTTGCGAAAGTAAATCCTTTAAGCACTTGGGCTAAAAATCCTCAGAAATTGAGTGGTTTGATTGAAGATTGGTTCAACGCTTTTGTGGCCACCACCAATACATTTATCGCATTTGTATTAATCGGATTACGCCGAATCAACAGCACTGACGGACAAAAACTCGACTTCGATTATAATTGGGTTTTGATTGTAGGTTTTGCTTTGTTGATTATCCTAATTTTCTTCTTGCCACTCAGATTGCTTTTTTCAAATCCAAGCGAAGACTAGAAAATGATTAAACTTGACTTAGAAAAATACAACTACGAACTTCCCGATGAGCGAATTGCACGTTTTCCAGTAGAACCACGTGATTCATCTAAGTTGTTGATATATAAAGATTTGCAAATTTCGGAAGATGTTTTCAATAAGGTAAATAATCATCTTCCTGAAAATACATTCTTGGTTTTCAACAATACCAAAGTTATACCAGCTCGTTTGTTTTTTCAGAAAACAAACGGTGTCGTAATCGAAGTTTTTTTATTGAATCCCGTCGAGCCTTCAAGTGTAATTTCGCAAGTAATGGAAACCACCGATACTTGCACGTGGGCTTGTATGATTGGCAATAAGAAACGTTTCAAGGAAAAAGTTGTAGGAACATATCATATACACCCAGAAAACGTAGAATTAACAGCCGAATTAGTTGATTCTGAAAAAAATTACGTAAAATTTTCGTGGAATAACTCAGATTTAACTTTTGCTGAAATCGTTAGGTTTTTCGGACAAATTCCATTGCCTCCTTATCTAAAACGAGAAACTGAACAAAAAGACTACGAAACTTATCAAACTGTCTATTCAAAAAATGACGGAGCAGTGGCTGCACCAACTGCCGGGCTTCATTTTACCGAACAAGTTTTTGCGGATTTAGCCCAAAAAGGCGTCAAGCACGATTTCGTTACCCTGCACGTAGGAGCGGGGACTTTCCAGCCAATAAAAGTTCAGAATGTAGTAGAACATAAAATGCACTGCGAACAAATTGTTTTTGATAAATCGTTCATTATCAATTTATTAGAAAATGCTTTGTTCGTAATACCTATTGGAACAACCTCAATGCGTTCGCTTGAAAGTCTTTATTGGTTTGGTGTAAAATTGTTATCGGGTGAGCAGACTTTCTTCATCGAAAAACTTTCGCCATATAATCAAACCGAAAGCTTCACGGCTGAACAATCACTGAAAGCAATCATTGATTATATGAATGAAAATAGCCTTTCACAGCTTGTCGGCGAAACCGAAATTTTCATTTTTCCTAGCTATGAATTCAAAATCTGTAAAGGAATTATAACTAATTTTCATCAACCAGATTCGACCCTAATTCTACTTGTTGCGGCATTGGTTGGCGAAAATTGGAAGAAAATTTATGATTATGCTCTGGAAAATAATTTTCGTTTTCTAAGTTATGGTGATTCTTCGCTTTTGATTCCGTAATTTTGCAACTCAAATTTCGTTATCAAAGTGGTGTGTACTTTTAGCTCACACTTTTATTTCTTATAAATAGTGAACGTAAGGTCACTAAAACCAAAAGCGACAGGTTGAAAACCTATCATACAAGACAAAAAAAATTCAATGAAAAAAGCACTTACCACTATTTTAGTTTTGATAAGCATTCTTAGTTTTGCTCAAGTGCGTCCAGCTACGCAATATGGTTTTAAAATTGGAATCAGCGATTCTAAAACTGCTATTATAAACAATCGTACAAATATTACTCCTAAACTTAAAAACAACATCAATGCAGGAGTGTTTTATCGTTGGAATCTAAAAAAAATTAGTATCCAACCAGAGGCATATTTTCAAGCAAAAGGAGGAAGTTTTAAAGCAACAACCAATTTTGCAGAAACGGAGAATACAATTCTCCGTAATGACTATCAATATCTTACAGGTTCGGTGGTTTTGGGTTATGAAGTTGCCAAAAACATACATTTGGTAGTTGGTCCCGAATACGGTTACTCGCTCAATTCAGGTTCAAAGCGTGGGCCTTATGCAAAGACTGACTTTAGTATAGCTGGTGGCATTCGTATTGACATGCTTGATGCTGCCCATTTGTTTAGTTTGAATATTAGATATATACATGGTTTGACAAATACGACTAACAAAACTTATAAGCTCGAAGATAAATCGGTGATTCCACTCAATTTCCAAAATCGTACCTTACAAGTGTCTGCAAGTTTCAATTTCAGTGATTACTATCGTTGGGCGAATAAAGATAAAATTTTAAAGAAAAAATAATAATGTGAGATGATTCTCTCAATCGTCAATAAGTAATTATTATTTTTGCGGAAAATATCTCATGCCACGCCCGAAAAGCGTGGCATAATTGTAAAAAAATATTGAAAAGTGTCCATAGGCCTTCGTCTATTGACCGTTGACTATAATAATTATGAATTTTATCGAAGAATTACGTTGGAGAGGAATGTTACAAGATGCCATGCCAGGCACCGAAGAACAACTTAACAAAGAAATGACGGCTGGGTATATCGGTTTCGATCCAACCGCAAAATCACTGCATATTGGCAATTTAGCAACCATTATGTTGCTCAAACACTTCCAATTGGCGGGACATAAGCCATATGCACTCGTAGGTGGAGCAACGGGTATGGTTGGCGACCCTTCGGGGAAATCGGCCGAGCGTCAGTTTTTATCGGAAGAAACTTTGAAAGCAAACCAAGACGGCATCAGAAATCAATTGGTAAAGTTTTTGGACTTTGATTGCGGGGCAAATTCGGCCGAAATGGTTAATAACTACGATTGGTTCAAAGAAATCGGCTTCTTAGAGTTTTTGCGTGAAGTAGGTAAATACTTGACCGTTAATTATATGATGTCGAAAGATTCGGTAAAAAATCGTTTGACGACTGGTATTTCATTTACTGAATTTTCATACCAATTGCTACAAGGTTACGATTTCTATTGGCTATATAAAAATAAAAACGTTCGCCTACAAATGGGTGGTTCTGACCAGTGGGGAAATATCACAACAGGTACAGAGCTTATTCGTAGAAAAGAAAATTCAATGGTTGGCGATACTGATGATGAAAATGTAACGCACAAGGCATTTGCCCTCACCACGCCATTAATGACAAAAGCCGATGGTCAGAAAATGGGTAAAACAGCAGGTGGCGAAACAATTTGGCTCGATGCAAATTTGACTTCACCTTACCAATTTTATCAATTTTGGTTAGGCCAAGACGATAGAGACGTGCCGAAATTATTGAGAGTATTTACATTGTTTTCTAAAGAGGAAATCGAGTCAATTGAAGCTCAACACGCTGAAGCTCCACATTTACGAATTGCCCAAAAAGCATTGGCAAAAGATGTAACTACTCGTGTACACGGCGAAGAACAATTCGATTTGGCAGTGAAAGCTTCAGAAGTATTATTCGGAAAAGGAACACTCGAAACGCTCCAAAGTCTGGACGAAGCCACTTTTACGAGCATATTTGATGGCGTACCACAAACCGAAATCTCACAAGAAGCATGGGCTGGCTGTGCAAGTGTTTTGGATTTAATTTCAGTTTCGACCAACAATGAAGTTTATCCATCTAAAGGCGAAGCACGTCGTGCGATGCAAGGCAGTGCCGTAAGTATCAATAAATTGAAAATAACCGACGAAAAATTGCCAGTTTCAGAGCTACAATTATTGCAAGGGAAATATTTATTAGTAGGAAAAGGCAAGAAAAACCATATTGTGAAAATTGGTTAAGAAAATTACGATTTACGATTTATGAATTACGAAAAAAAAGAAATTAGTATAAATTGTTGATTATGAGTGTCTTGTGAAAGTATTTTACATGAAAAAAACATTTGTAATTCGTAATTCGTAATTCGTAAATCTTTTTTTTGGCATAATTTTGGCGTTTCTAATTTGCAAAGAAAAAAAATACACTTATCTTTGCAGTCCCAAACAAAAAGGGGAACATACACGGGCATGGTGCAATGGTAGCATACGGGTCTCCAAAACCTTTGATCTGAGTTCGAATCTTAGTGCCCGTGCAATTTAATTAATAGAGAAATTATGCAAGAATTTTTTAAGAACTCTTGGGAAGAAGTAACCAAAGAGGTAACATGGCCCAAATGGAGTGAACTACAATCAAGTGCAACGCTTGTATTGGTTGCATCACTAATTTTTGCTTTAGTAGTAGGTGTTATCGATTTTTTAATCGAAAATGGTCTGCGTTTATTCTACCAGTCAATCTAAGTTATTCCTAAATTTCCTATACAATGAGCGAAATCAATTGGTACGTTGTGCGGGCAGTTTCGGGACAGGAGAAGAAAATCAAAACCTACATCGAAAACGAAGCAGCCCGACGTAAGTTGGATGAATTAATACCACAAATTTTAATTCCTACCGAAAAAATCACCGAGGTTCGTAATGGCAAAAAACGTGTTCGCGAGAAAAACTTCTTTCCAGGATATATTATTGTTAATGCTGACCTAAATAATGGTGAAGTGCTTCACTTAATTAAAAGTATGCCAGGTGTAATTGGTTTCTTAGGTCGTAATAATGGTACATCCATGACACCAGAGCCTTTGCGTCAGTCAGAAATTAATCGTATTTTGGGCGTTCAAGAAGAAGTAGTTATTGGTGAAAATATTTCTCCATCATTAACATTTACAAAAGGCGAAAACGTGAAAGTAATCGACGGGCCATTCAGTGGTTTCGATGGTGCAGTTGAAGAGGTGAATGAAGATAAGAAGAAATTGAGCGTAAGCGTTAAAATCTTCGGTCGTAGTACACCTGTTGAGTTGGGGTATATGCAAGTTGAAAAAATGCAATAGTCATAAAAGAATATTGAAGAAAGCTTTTCTGAAAAGAAAAGCTTTTTTTATGCCCAAAAGTGATAGATACTTTGAACTGACTTTTCTGTGAAGCCACATTTTTCGTAAAATTTACAAGCTTGAGCATTATCAAGCTGAGTTGGTACATCAAGAGTAATTATATTTTCGGCTTTACAATACCGTACACAAGCATCAATCAGCGACATTCCAATACCTTTTCCATGCAAAGTTTCATCTACGGCTAGGAGTCCGATATTTGCGACTTTTTCCTTTATTCCCAAAGTTATCATTCCCTTTATTTGCTTATTTTCTTCATAGACAAACACCTTTTTAGCAATTTGATGACTCACTGATTTATCAATCCATTCTCGGTATAAACGTTTGAAGTTTTCTATTTCTAAGTTTTCATCCAATCTAAAACGTGAGTATTTACCACTCAAATAAGCTAATTCGTATAATAAATTGCCGTTTTTTTCTTGAAATTCATTAATTTCTACTGTGTTTTTAGTTTGCAAATCTTCGATTTGAGCAGTAAATATAATTTTTTTATCAACTAATTTTCCGTTAAACTTTGAAAGAATCCAATTCGAAATTTCAGTATTTTTATGTCCAAATACATAAATTAAATCGTATTGTTGTTTAAACGCCTTTTCGAGATTTTCGACCAAATTGAGGCAATCGTTTTTAAACTCAATTCTTCCGATTTTCTTATTGAAAAAATCACTATCCCACGCAAGTTTTATCATCAGAAATTGAGTTTTTGGTCGATAATATGAGCAGGACGGCCTTTTACTTGCTCGAAAGTTTTACCTAAGTAAATACCGATAATGCCCAAAATAAATATAATTAAGCCTGAAAAAAAAGTAATAGAAATAATGATACTGGCAAAGCCTAATTGCTTGATTTGGTTAGTAAAATATAAATAGAGATAAGCTACCCCTAAAAAAACCGCAATTACGGACATAATTAGACCCAAGCGTACGGTGAGCCGTAAAGGTTTATCAGAAAATGAAATTATATTATTGAAAGCCAGTTCGATAAGTTTTGACCATGAGTAAGAAGATTTTCCCGATGCTCGTTCATCATGTTTGACGGGCAAATACGCTTTTCGGAAACCAACCCACTGAGTCATAGTTGGAAAGAACCGAACGCGGTCGCCTAGACTTACAACTGCATCAACCACTTTTCGGTGATAAATGCCGAAATTAGCTACACTACTATCTTGCACGGTATCTGTTAGATAACTGAAAACCTTATAGAATAATTTTGAAGAAAGTTTCTTGAAAAATCCGTCTTGGCGAACTTGACGTTGAGCAAAAACAAGTTCAAAGCCTTCTTTTGCTTTTGCCAGTAAATGTGGAATCTCATCTGGACGGTCTTGAAGGTCACAGTCCATCACCACAACCCATTCTCCTTTTGAAGTGGCCAAACCTGCTGTAATTGCAGCGTGTTGACCAAAATTTCTGCTAAGTTTTACGCCTTTAACTGTTTTATCTCGCTCACATACACTCAAAATAGCTTCCCAAGATTTATCGGGACTGCCATCTTCTACTAATATAATTTCATATGAATCAGTTATTAGCTTAACTGCTTGATGGATTTCTGTTACTAATTGTTGAACGATTTCTTCGGCTCTGTAAACGGGCGAAATAATTGATAAATACATTCGGAAAGAGTTTTTACTGCAATATTCGTTACTTACAATTAGAGTGCCAAATGATTTACCGATGATTTTAAAATATATTAATAAAACCGTAACTTTGGTCACAAATAATACAAAGCAATGAATCTTGACTTAACAGGAAAAACAGCCTTCGTATGCGGCAGCACACAAGGAATTGGAAAAGCCACAGCCATTGAATTGGCTCTTTTGGGGGCAAATATTACATTTGTCGCCCGAAATGAAGAAAAACTGAAAGCTGTCTTAGACGAATTACCACGCAAAAAAGGTCAAAAACACCGCTATCTTTTGATAGACTTCTCGAAAACTAATCAGATTAAATCTCGAATAGAGCGTCATTTATCAAAGTATCCCGAAGCACATATTCTGATAAATAATACAGGCGGACCAATAGGAGGGGCAGTGCTTGAGGCAAGTCCAGAGCTTTTTGTGCAAACTTTTAATGAACACGTAGTTTCGGCTCAAATTCTTACGCAAGCCATTGCTCCAAGCATGATAAAAGCAGGTTTTGGAAGAATCATTAATGTAACTTCGATTGGAATGAAACAACCGATTGTAGGCTTAGGAGTATCGAATACCGTTCGTGGAGCGATGGGGAATTGGGCGAAATCAATGGCCAATGAGTTGGGAAAATATGGTATTACCACCAATAATGTTTTGCCTGGCTATACCACAACTGCTCGTTTGCAGAAAGTAAATGAGATGAAAGCTACTTCAACAGGCAAGCCGATTGCTGATGTTGAGCAAGATTTAATCAAAGATATTCCGATTGGGCGATTTACTACGCCACAGGAAACAGCCGCCGTGATTGCATTTTTATGTTCGCCCGCTGCTGCTTCGGTCAATGGCGTAGGAATTCCAGTTGATGGTGGGAAAACGAGTAGTTTATAAAAATAATCAACAGTTTTTAGTTGGCAATCAGCAATAATAAAAAAGCTCTTTGAAATTAATCAAAGAGCTTTTTGCGTTTCTCATCTTAAAAAATTATGCTTGTTTCGATACTTGAATGTTGAAAGCTAATCGTACTTCATCACTCACTACAACGCCACCAGCTTCGGTAACTGCACCCCAAGTAAGACCAAAATCTTGACGATTGATTTTGCCCGAAATATCAAAACCCGCCTTTGTATTTCCGTAGAAATCGCCCATAATTCCACCAAATTCGGCTTTCAATATTACTTGTTTTGTTGTGCCTTTGATTGTCAAATCGCCAATTACTGTATAATTTTTGTCATCATCTTTTTCCATTGAAGTAGAAACAAAAGTCAATTTCGGGAAGTTTTCTGCATCAAAGAAGTCACCTGATTTTAAGTGTCCGTCTCTCTGCTCTTGTCCAGTCGAAATACTGTCGATGTCGGCCGAGAAACTTACTTTTGCTCCTGTAAAATCTTCGTCGTTTGCCGTTTCTACACTTCCTTCGTAAGTTCCGAAATTACCTGTTACTGTCGAAATCATTAAGTGTTTTACTTTGAAATTTACTTCTGAGTGCGTTGGGTCAATAGTCCAATTTGCCATTGTTTTTAATATTTAATTTTATGAAATTATTAATAATGTATTTACATTGTATGTATATACATACAATACAAATTAAATTAGTGAATGGTTTCAAAGGAATAAAAAAAAGTGTTATTCTATTTTCAGAATAACACTTTTAGAGGATTAACCCGTTGATTATCAGTTGATTATTTCTTTGAGGTTTCTTTCAATATTCCTTTGCAAATTTCTTTAACTATACTTGGCCCTTCGTAGATAAAGCCTGAATAGACTTGCACAAGAGATGCACCAGCATTAAGTTTATCAATGGCATCTTTGGCGTTGTAGATTCCGCCCACGCCAATGATAGGGAATGCTTTGTTTGATTTTTCGGATAAATATCTTATAATCTCGGTTGAGCGGTCGGTAAGGGGTTTTCCGCTTAAACCACCCGCTCCTATTTTACTAACTATCTCATTATCAGATACTAATCCTTCTCGACTGATGGTTGTGTTGGTAGCAATTACTCCGGCTGTGCGAGTTTCTTTTACGATTTCGATGACATCATCGAGTTGTTCGTTTGTCAAATCAGGGGCAATTTTTAATAGAATCGGTTTTGGTTTTGATTTGCGACCGTTGTCTCTTTCCAAGATCTTTAAAATATATTTCAGTGGCTCTTTTTCTTGTAAATCTCTTAGTCCAGGTGTGTTTGGTGAACTCACATTTACCACAAAATAATCAACATAAGGATAAAGGTCATTGAAGGCTTTGAGATAATCAATGACAGCATCGTCGTTGTCAGTTATTTTATTTTTACCGATATTTCCACCGATAATCACTTTTGATTTTCGTTTACGTAGATTATTAGCCGCTTCTATTGAGCCGTCGTTATTGAAACCCATGCGATTAATGAGTGCTTCATCGGGTTTTAGTCTAAAAAGACGAGGTTTATCGTTGCCTGCTTGTGGTTTTGGGGTCACTGTTCCGATTTCGATAAAACCAAAACCAAGATTTGAAAGTTGATCAGTCCAAATGCCATTTTTATCGAAACCAGCCGCTAGACCTACTGGGTTTTTGAAGTGTAAACCAAAAATATTTCTTTCTAGGCGAGTATCTTTTTTTTCAAAAATCAATCTCAAAATACTTGACATGAGTGGAATCGCACAGATAATCTTGAGTGCATTCATTACTACATAATGAACTTTTTCAGCATCGTAGCGAGTGAGGTATGGAAATACATTTTTTTTGTAGAAACTCATTTAGGCTAAAAAATTTAGATTTTTGTAAGTGTTTTTTGCAAACTATTTGATATTCATTTTGAAATTTTGGATAGTACCAAAACCATACTCTGAATTTTATAAAAGACTTTTTGAGTATTAAAAATGTATAGTAAAGCAGAACTAATACATAGGTTGACAAAAGTACAATTTATCCACAAAATTTCCTCAAAAATCAATCATAACATTTTATTATTGAAACTGAGAATTAGAAAAGTGCAATTTATTATTAGCTTGGTTCAATTGATAAGGTGCTTGTTTTATATTTAAAATCATGTTCATCCTCTTATTTTTAGGGTTTATGCTAGTATTTTATTGCTTCATCATCTTTGTTTTCTAAAAACAAGTTTGATTTTTAAACTTTGTGTAATTAAAGTGGATTTCTAAAAAAAATTATAAAAACTTTGAACCTTTTGAAAGTTTCCATAGTTTCTTAAAAAGTAAAAGAAATTAATTCGATGAAAATATAGGTCATTTTAAGGACAAAGAATGGAGGTGAGAGAACGTATATTAAAAGCTGCTGAAGAACTTTTCTTAAAGTTTGGGATTCGTAGTGTGACTATGGATGAGATTGCTTCTAAACTTGGGATTTCAAAAAAAACAATCTACATGCATTTTGAAGATAAAGATGCAATCGTGCATGAAGTTGCTACCAATAGAATGAATCACGAGCAGGGAGTTTGTGAGCAAATTTATAAAGAATCAGAAAATCCTGTTCATGAGGTAGTGAAAGAAATTGAAGTCTTGAAAAAGGATGCTGCCACATTTAATCCTGTTATAATTTACGACTTAAAAAAGTATCATCCTAAAACATGGGCGGTTTTTCAGCAACATAAACAAACTATTTTTTTGGATATAACTCGACGTAATTTACAAGAAGGCGTAAAGCAAGGACTTTACAGACCAGAAATTAATATTGAGATACTATCAAAGCTTCGTATGGAAGAAATTGATTTTGCTTTCGATCAAAGTGTTTTTCCGAATAATTCATTTAATCAGTTTGACATTCATAAAACTTTTATCGACCATTTTTTAAGAGGGGTACTGACTGAAAAAGGTCTAAAAATTTACGAACAATACATAATTGCAGACAATAGCTAAACTTCAATTTTTAAACCAAAAAATCTACAAATCAAAGTCTTAATTAAAATCAAATACAAAAATATGGAAGTAAAATACCTATGGGCAGCACTCCGCTGGGCGTCAACACACCGCCGAAGGGCATTAGGCTTATTTTTTCTGATTGTAAGTACGAGTGCGTTTAGTCAGCAATCGTTTACGCTAAAAGAGGCCGTTCAATATGCTTTAAAAAATCACATTACTGTAAAAAATGCTGAATTAGAGATTTATTCAGCAGAAAACACTATCAAGCAGGTCAAGGCTGCTGGTATGCCGCAAATCAGTGGACAGTTTCAGTACACCGCTAACGTGATAGTTCCGACACAATTAGTTGATGCCAAAAACTTTAATCCACAAGCAGCCGAAGGCGAAGTTGTAAAATTTAAATTTGGGGTGCCGTGGGGCGGGCAAGCTGGCGTTGGGGTTAACCAATTGATTTTTGACGCTACTTGGTTGGTTGGTTTAAAGGCCGCTCCAGTTTATCGTGAGTTGGCACAACGCACCGTAACAAACTCTAAAGTGTCAGTTGCCGAAAACGTAATGAAGGCTTATTATTCGGTTTTAGTTGCTGAAGAAAGAAGTAAAATTTTGACTTTGAATATCAGTCGATTAGATACGCTTCTCCGAGAAATAAAGATAATGAATGAAAAAGGTTTTGTAGAAAAATTAGACGTTGACCGCTTACAAGTGCAACGTAATAATTTGGTTACGGAAACAATCAAGGTTCAGAATTTGATTCAGTTATCTTATGGTTTGTTGAAATTCCAAATGGGAATTAAGCAACAAGAGTCGGTTTCATTGAAAGACATACTTTCTGAAACCGATATAAATATGTTGCAATTGCCAGAGTATCAAGGGGTAGATTACGTGAATCGTATTGAATATTCAACTTTGATGACACAACGTAAACTTACAACACTTGATATCGAACGTATTGAGAAAGGTTCTTTGCCAAAGGTGTTTTTTAGCGGTTCACTGGGTGCTGGACATAGTAATCCACGTTTTAATCCTTTTGAACGTTGGTTTGGTTCGTCTGCTTTAAGTTTGGGCGTCCAGATTCCGATTTACGATAGCGGTCTTCGAAAGATTCAGGTGCAACAGCAAAATATCAATTTGACGAAAATCGACCAAAGTGCTTTGTTATTGCGTGAATCATTTGAATTACAAGCTAGTCAAGGTATCATTAGTTTGAAAAATGGTTTGGAAACACTCAAATCTCAAAAAGCGAATATGGAATTGGCAACCGAAGTTGTAAGAGTTTCAAAAATCAAGTATCAAGCTGGTGCAGGCACAAATATCGAAGTAGTAAATGCTGAATCTTCATTAAAAGAAGCACAAACTAATTATTTTGCAGCATTGTATGATTTATTGATTGCAAAAGTAGATTTAGACAAAGCAATGGGTAAACTATTGGCGGAGTAGCTCAGTGGGCAGTTTTCAGTAATTAGTCTCAGTACTTTTTGAAAAAACTCAAGGTAGAGTCATTCACTCATTCAAACATTCAAAACGGGCGGCGTTTCGCCTCATTCATTAATTTTAATATGAAAAACACATTAAATATTTTATCAGCAGTTATCATTTTAGCTTCTTGTTCGAAAGGAGGCGGAGACAAAATCTCAGAAAAAAGAGCAGAGCTCACTAAACTTCAAGCCGACGAAAAAGTAATTGCGGCAAGTATCAAAAAACTACAAGCAGAGCTTGATATTCTTGAGCCTAGGAAAGAGGTTGAAAAAGTCGTCGCCGTAACGGTTTCGCCGATTGCAGCACAAACTTTCAAGCATTTTGTTGAAATTCAAGGTCGTGTTGATGCTAAAAATAATCTTTTTGTTTCGCCACAAATGGGTGGTGCCATCACGAATATTTACGTAAAAGAAGGTGACTACGTAAAACAAGGGCAACTAATAGCTTCGATTGATAATGCGGTTTTGAAGCAATCTATTCAAGAAATTGATGTGCAGCTCGGTACAGCGAAGGTTTTCTACGAAAAGCAAAAATCGCTCTGGGATCAAAAAATTGGTACTGAAATTCAATATATTCAAGCCAAAGCTAATGTTGAAGCACTTGAAAAACGTTTGGCTACCCTCCAAACTCAAACAGGTATGACTAAAGTAATTGCCCCGTTGAGCGGTTTTGTTGACGAAGTACGTATGAAGGCTGGTGAAATGGCTGCCCCAGGCCTCGGCATCGTAAGAATCGTAAATTCGGATAACTTAAAAGTTGTTGCACAAGTGGCTGATACTTATGCAAGTACAATCAGACAAGGCGATGTGGTAACTATCAAATTTCCAGATTTAGGCAAAGAAACTATTGCTAAATTGACATTCGTTGGCCAAACAGTAAATCCTGCTTCAAGAACATTCTCAGTAGAGGCCTCAATTTCTAAAATTGACCCGCAATTAAAGCCAAATATGACGGCCGTAATGAACATCAACGACCAAGCTAAAGGTAATGCGATTATCATTAATCAAAATTATATTCAGCATACAGAGTTGGGTGATATTGTTTATGTAGCCGTAAATGAAGGAGCAAAAAAAGTAGCACGCAGTCGCAAAGTGACCACTGGTATCACTTATAATGGTGACATCGAAATTACATCGGGTTTACAAGCGGGCGATATGCTTATTACGCAAGGCTACCAAGATTTAGTCGACGGGCAAACGGTTAATTACTAATAAAGCCATCTTGCCCTCCTTTATTAGAAAATATCATCAGAGTTTTAGAAATTGAAGATTAAGGATTGAAAATTATTGATTGTGTTTTAAAATCAAAAATTGCTAATCGCACGGGCAACCCCGCTGTAATTGTTAATCTTCAATCAAATTCATGAAGGAGGGGAAAATATCGAAATCTAAAAACATTAACTAAATGGAAAAAGATAATTTACATGAACAAGATTTACCTCACGGAAGTGGGTCAATCTACAACCTCGTACGCTGGTTAGGAAATAATCAAACGACGGTTTATATTTTTACGGTCATGATTTTTATGGCAGGTTTGGGGATTTATTTCAACCTTCCAAAAGAACAATTTCCCGATATTAAAGTACCACAGATTTATGTCCAAACAATTTATTTTGGAACTACGCCTTCTGATATCGAAAATGTTATCAATAAACCAATTGAGAAACAATTAAAAACGATTTCAGGCGTAAAACGTATTAAATCAAATGCTTTACAAGATGTTTCAGTGATTTTAGTAGAGTTTAACCCCGACGTAAAAGTTGAGGCAGCTCTACAAAAAGTACGTGATGCGGTCGATAAAGCTAAACGTGATTTACCACAAAAATTGGATAGTGGTCCAACTGCCCAAGATGTGAACTTCTCGGAGTTTCCGATTATGAATATCAACTTAGTTGGAAATTTTCCGCTTGAAAAACTCAAAGGATACGCCGAACAATTACAAGATGAGATTGAATCTTATCCAGAAATTACGAAAGTTGATATTGTTGGTACTTTGAAACGTGAGATTCAGATAAACCTCGATTTGTATAAAATGCAAGGAGCTGGTCTGACTTTTTATGATATTCAGAGTGCGGTTCAAGGCGAAAATGTGAACATTTCGGGTGGCGAACTAAACGTTGATAATGTGCGTCGCACAATTCGTGTGAAAGGAGAATTTAGTAGTGTTCAGCAAATCCAAGACTTGCAAATTCGTAGTTCGACAGGTGCGACGGTTCGTTTGGGTGATGTAGCTGATGTGAGAGATAGCAACGAAGAGCAACAAGATTTTGCTCGTTTAGATGGAAAATCGGCTGTTACACTCAATGTAGTAAAGCGTGCAGGTGCTAACGTAATTGCCGTTTCGGAACGCATCGAACAATTACTCGAAAAATACCGCGGCGACCGTTTTCCACAAGGATTGGAAGTAAAAGTAACAGCCGATACTTCAGAGCGTGTAAAAAGTGAGATTGCTGATTTAGTAAATACTGTTGTTTTAGGTTTTATTTTCGTAGTAATCGTTTTGATGTTTTTCATGGGTGTTCGTGATGCCATTTTTGTTGGTCTTTCGGTGCCACTTTCGGCCTTGATTGCCTTCATTCCGCTTTGGTTTTCGGGTTTTACACTCAATACAATCGTACTTTTTGCATTCTTACTTGGACTCGGAATCGTAGTGGAT
>JAFEIL010000359.1 GCA_017495105.1 Emticicia sp.
ATCCAAGTCAATGCTAGACAGTATTGAAGCTGATAAAATAATTTATGCCGAAGTAACACCTCCAGGAGCTATGGGAAATTCAGGTGGCATTATGATTTACACTACACAAAATGACAGTCAGACCAATGAACTTACATGTTATAGGACTAATATTTTTGAAGACGAAGAAACCTATTTGTTGGCTGAAAAAATCTTGTTAAAATATGTTGATATGACCTATACAAACAATGAAAAAGAGGAATCATACTTCGACTTTTATTATGGCGGAATGGGAAATAATGTATTAATCAATAAGAAAGTAAATCTTGATATACAAGACAACTTCTTTGTTTACACAGCAGAAAACTTACAAAATCAGATTTTTTCTTCTGTTCAAGGTGTATTTATCAGCATTGCAGATGTTTACAAAAACAAGAATCAACCTAGTCAGCTAGAAAGGAATAGATTTGTTTTTAAAAATTAGTTTGTAAAGATTTAACCCGACAGATGAGTAGTCCAAGGTTAATAGTTGAGAAGTACACTTTAAGTTAATAAGCTGATAGACAGCTATTTGGTTGTTGTCAAATTTGCAAATCAATATTCTTCTATTACTTAAAACAAAAAACACTTTAATCATGAAAAACACGAAAGAAAAAGAAAAAATTTGTGCAAACTGTAAATATATTGCTTGGTTAATAGGCGTTGGTCTAGGATTAAGATGTAGCCATGCATCTAAAAGAGTTAAAGGAGAAATGCCACCATTAATTCCTAGTAAACTTCATTCATGTGATTTGTTTGAATACGCTGTAAAACAAGTTCCTGTAGAAAAAGACTTGGAATTGGAGAAGAGGATTGCTGCATTGGATTATGATAAAGTTATCGCTGAAGTAAAATTACGGCACCAAAAAAAATGAAACTTTTCGTTCTATCAAGTTCTTTGGCATTAGACCCTAATGCCGTTGGTCTAAGCAAATCCTAGTCTTTATGATATTTACTTCAGAGGGCGATGGCTTTCCAAAAAAGGAGTGAAAAAATTTACCCAAAATCATAGACCAATGCTTCTGAGTCCTGTGAAAAACGGAGAATTTATTTCGGGACAAGACATGTCATTTTTCATTTATTTGAATAACTCAAATTTATCATTAACACTTTAACAAAAAAAATTATGGCAGATCAATTCTTAAGAGATAGAAGTGGAAACCTTACAGGTAAAATCTCTGAATTCGGGGGTAAATTATGGATATTTGATGTAAAGGGCAATCGTTTGGGACAGTATAACCCAGATATAAACGTGACTTTTGACGCTAGTGGAAATAGAATAGGTTCTGGCAACCTACTAACAATGCTTCTTAGGTAACCACGAGCAGTCAATTATCGTGATAAAGAAAGAAAAAATAAGGCAAAAGCTTAAATCGAAAAATTAATAAAAAATCAGTGTCGCAATTAAATTAAAAACTACTTAACATGAAATCATTCCTAAAAAAAATCACAAAAAAAACTTTACTAATTTCTATTCTTACAACACTGACAAGTTTGCAGGTTATGGCTTATGAGACTGATTCTATGAGTGATCGTACCCCAATGCCCAACATAATTAAACTTTCACCATTTACTTTTCTGAAAGGTCAGATTCCGATGATTCATTATGAAAGGGTCATTTATAAAAATCTTACTGCTTCTTTAGGTGTAACTCCTATCTTATTTGGACCATTAATTGGTACATTGGCATTTCCACCTGACAAATTCAAGGGAGGGTTTGCAATTGATCCGGAGCTTAGATGGTATGCACAATCTGATAAAGTTATGGATGGCTTTTACTTCGGTTTTTATAATTCAATTCGGTCATCAAAATGGGAATCTTTATTTTCTTCAAAAGACGTGATAAAGAATAAATTGAGTACTCCAGACTTAAAAGTTTCTTCAACCAAAGTAATTGGTGGGATTCATATCGGAACCCAAAAATTGATGGGTAAACACTTTACAGTAGATGTCAATGGCGGAATTGGTTTATCAAAATCAAAAACAGTCGCTAAAAAATCCGCATCCAATCAGTTTTATGACCAAGCTGTTGGTGCAAGTGTAAACCTAAAATTTGATATTGCTTTAGGGTGGAGATTTTGATTGACACGTTTTAAGTTATCATTAAATGATAAGATTCAAAACACAGCAGAAAATTTAGCGTAAAAAGTCTCAGTTATAATAGCTTGAATATGTTTGTTGAATAAGTATATAGGCAACAAATTCATGAGACTGATTTACAAGCATTTTAATTAAATTACAAGAAACTGCCGCTCTTTGCAGAAGAGCGGCAGTTTTGGTTTAATTGGAATCTTATTCATTGGGTTGGTAAAGTAAATTCATATACATTTTTGAACATATAATGCGAAATGCCGATTGATTCAATAACACGTCAGCAATAAACTTTATAAGGATAATCTACCCACCAAAAAAAATGACAAATCAATAGTATATTTTGTATCAATATTGTGATAAAAAATACTAAAACTAAGCCATGAAACTTGGTCTGCTTAGCTACAGAACTAAAATTTATTAACATTTCAACAATTATTACTATAAATGCTATTTAAGAAAAACCTTTAAATCATGAAAATAACAAAAAATGTATTAGCAATTTTATTTCTGCTTATATCCTCGTCAAAAGTATTTGCGGATTCACCCCTAACTTCAACAGAGTTTTATAAAGCGTATTCGACCGAAATAATTATAAAGGAGGCGGCCAAAAGCAATGGTATTCTTACTGGTAAACTTAAGACTTATTTAGCAGATCCACTTCAACCAATCGATGTTAAAATGGCATTAATTAACAGGCTTGGGTGGAAGGCCAAGGGAAAGAAGAATTCTAAGATTTTTATGAAATATCTAAAAAAAACACATGGTTTCAAAACCGATGATAGCCTGATAAAATCAATTAGCGGTGAAGATTTAACTTGTTTAGCGTATTTAAAAGCTATGGATAATTATTTTGATGTGGAAAAGGCATTGGATTATTCGAACCTTGCAATAAAAAAATCTCCTAATAGCTTTACTACTAATATTATAAATGCATTGATAAAATCACAAATATTTCTTAAAAACAATAGTTGTAAAGTTTATCAAGTCCTTGAGGATGTTAGGGTAAATTCTGGTTTAAAGTATGATTTTAAAAAAGAAGCCACAGATGTGATTTTTGAGTATGTAACCATGTATAAAGAAAACTGTAAATAAAATTTGGTATTTGTTAATACGAATGTAATACTGAGATTATCTAATTTTTCTTAAAACAAATTAAACTAATTCTTATGAAATGAAAACGACGATTATCAAGAGAAAAAGTCGCAATTACCATTAAAGTTTCAATGCTTAATTGAT
>JAFEIL010000336.1 GCA_017495105.1 Emticicia sp.
GCTGGTGCTTTTACGGAGGAATATCTTATCCATTAATTTGCTTTGGTTCTGTATTTAGTCGCAAAGATACTTATTTAATGGAAAATGTAAAATTGATAACAGAGGAATGTTTCCAAAATCAAAATGATTGAAAAACTCTAAGTCGATAATTTTCAGTGATTTTTCTACTCCTAAACTGGTTTGAAACAATTGTAAAAAGTGGCTGTGCAACAGTCAATGCAGCGGCTATTGGCCATTTATTGTTTTGGAGCGGAGGAACACCCCATGCTGCCCACTCGAAAACTAAATATCCAAAAGGTGAAAGAGTTTGCCAACCAATGCCAACTTTTCTTTTCGACCTTTTATAAATACGTGTCACTTCGTTGAGTTTTATTTCTACGTACTCGTAGCGATTGGTGGTTTCGTTGAGAGCAGTTACTACAAATGAAGAGTCTTTTACTTCATAAATTTCATCTTCAAACACAAAATCATCTTTGGTTTTAAATCTCAACAAATCACCCACATAAAATCGATTCCTTTGGTTTGAACGTAAGTTTTCAACAACCAAAAACTTTTCCCTGTTAAACAAAGCAAGTGCTTTGTTACGGTCTTTTTTATAAAGCAGTTCTTCCACCGAATCGGCTTGTCGTTGATGAAAATCTTGAGCAAATGAGGTTGAGTAAACCACCAAAAAAAGTATCAGTACGTAGTATTTATGTTGCATTTTTATGATTCTTTAACCGAAACACCACCCGAAACAATCAATTTCATCACTTCGGCACTTGGCATATCAAGCATTTGTACATTTTCTTTTGGAACAAGCATCAATTCTCCCGAAAAAGCATAACTATGTGGAAAATATACTGCAACCATATTACTAACGCCCAAATTCGTCAAATCATTTTGTGTGACGAACCCTATTTTATGCACACCCGCTTCTTTATTTATCAAAACTATGGCGGCTTGCGTAAATTTTCGTTTATCACCTACAAAAGCGGAAATTAAATCTTTGAAAGCAAAATAAAAAATTCGCACTAAGGGCAAATGACTTATAGCGTTTTCAATGAGATTTTGAATAGTTTGTGGCAAAAGTACCGAAAAAGTAAAGCCTGTAATTATGGTTCCGAGAATGACAATCAACGAGCCAAGTCCTGGAATAATAAGGTCACGACTAGGGTCTTCTGTCGGGATGCGTATTCTGATAATATTATCTACAAAATCGAACGCACCCAAAAGAATGAAAATTGTAAAACCAATAGGTGCAACAAAAAGCAACCCTCTTATGAAATATGAAAGTAATCGACTAATTATGGTTCTTTCTTGCATTTTCAATAATTTTATATAAATTGGCACGTTTTACAAAAATTATAACATTTTCCCACCATTAAAAGTTTTTCTAAACACAAAACAACTGTATTTTATGAAAAAAATCATCCAACTAATTGTCTTATTTGCTGTTTCTACGCAAATTTTTGCCCAAAAACTTAATATTCCGATACCTAATAACCCTGCGGTTAAAGTAGGAACTTTGAAAAACGGAATTAAGTATTACATCTTAAAAAATACAGAGCCCAAAAACCGAATGGAGCTACGCTTAGTCGTAAATGCTGGTTCAGTGCTGGAAACCGAAACCCAACAAGGTCTTGCACACTTTTTGGAACACATGAATTTTAATGGCACAAAAGAATTTCCGAAAAACGAACTAGTTAATTTCTTGCAAAAATCTGGTATGAAATTCGGTGCGGATTTAAATGCATCAACGAGTTTCGATGAAACTATTTATCAACTTCAAGTTCCAACCGATTCGGCAAAATTGTTTGAAAGAGCATTTCAGATTTTAGCCGATTGGTCGAACTATGCAACGCTCGACACCGCCGAAATCAACAAAGAGCGAGGAATTATTTTGGAAGAAGAACGTACACGAGGCAAAAATGCACAATCACGTATTCAACAAAAATTATTGCCTATTTTATTCAATAATTCAATTTATTCAAAACGTCTCCCGATTGGAAAAACTGATATTATTAAGACTTTCCCAGCCGAAGAAATCGTAAAATTTTATAAAGATTGGTATCGCCCAGATTTGATGGCGGTTGTTGCCGTTGGAGATTTTGATGAGGCTCAAGTTGAAAACTTAATCAAAGAAAAGTTTTCACCTATTAAATCGCCTAAAAATGCTCCAAAAAGAACAGAATATAAGATTCCAGCATCGGCAGGTACACAAACTTACCAAATTTTAGATAAAGAAATTCCGCAATCAACTTTTCAGATGTTTGGCCGTTTGCCGAGAGAAAAAACAATTACGCAGGCTGATTATCGCACGGACATTGCTGAAAATCTTTTCAATCAAATGATTAGCACTCGCTTGCAGGATGCTTCTAAAAAGCCAAACGCCGCATTCGTATTTGGAATCATGGGTTATAGTCCATTCATGGGTGGTTTAGATGTATTTCAAACAATCGTTTTGCCAAAAAATGCAGAAGGTATGGAAGCGGCAATCAAAGCAATCATGGATGAACAAGAGCGTTTAAAACGTTTTGGTTTTACGAAAGGTGAATTAGAACGTGCCAAAAAAGAATATATGGTTGGCGTTGAAAAGGGTTTTAAAGAAAAAGATAAAACCAAATCAGCAAATTTTGTAAATGGCTTTGTTCAAAATTATTTGCAAGGTTCGTCTTTCACGAACGCTGATTTCCGTTATGAATTTGCACAAAAACAACTCGAAGGCATCACTCTCGACGAAGTAAATGCGATTACAAAAAAGGTTATTAAAGAAGAAAACCGAGTAGGTTTAATTGTTGGCTCAGAAAAAGATAAAGAAAAACTTCCTGACGAAGCAAAATTAAAAGAGCTACTTAGTTATAAAAACCCTGACTTAAAGCCTTTAGATGAGGAAGTTGCACTTACGCCAATCCTTGAAAAAATTCCAGAAGGAACAAAGGTTGTTTCAGAAAAGAAAATTAACGAAATTGGTGTTACTGAATTAGTGTTTGCCAATGGCGTAAAAGTTGCTTTAAAACCAACAAACTTCAAAAATGACCAAATTGTATTTTCTGCAAGTAGCAAGGGTGGTACTTCGCTATACAATGATGCCGATTATTTCTCTGCCGAACTAGCTTCAACAATCATGTCTCAAGGTGGTGTAAGTAAACTATCAGATACTCAATTAGATAAAGCTTTAGCAGGAAAAGTTGCTCAAGTTTATACCTATGTGGGAGAATTGACCGAAGGTTTAGGAGGAAATACGACACCAAAAGATTTAGAAACTGCCTTACAATTAATGTATGCTTACGTGACCCAACCACGCCGCGATGATGAAGTTGTGAAGAATTTCTTGAAAAATGAGAAAGAATTATTAGCAAACT
>JAFEIL010000264.1 GCA_017495105.1 Emticicia sp.
AGCAGAGCTTTTTGGTGATAATAACTATACAGAGTTAATATTTTTATAGGTCCCCAGTTCAAAGCTGGAATGGACAAATGTAGGACGAAACCCCCGTTTGCCTGAAGTGTGTCGTGAAGTCTTGATGTGAATCAAAGGCATGTTGTATAAGAGATGATAGTAGGTCTATCGTAATCGCTGAGTAAGCGGAGGTTACAAACCACCTCTCGGTGCTATTTTGGTAACAAAATGGTGTTGAACGGCAAGAGGAAAAGGCTATTGAAATAGTCAGGTGCGAATAAGAGAGATGAATGCAAATGAACCCACGCAGAAGTGTCGATAAAACTAAAACATTGTCAAAAGTTTGTTATTTTAGGAACAAATGAAAATCCATAGCGGTTACTTACGTTCTGGTTATGGGGCAATCGTCATAAAGTGGGCATGACTCTTATTTAGGCTTTTATACGAAACACGAGAGGTCCTGTTTTGATGCCAAGTGAAAAGGCACAAGTAGGCAATACCCACGAGGTCGAAATAGCGAAGCAAAACAGGAAGTCGGACAATGCCATAGTAGTGAAGAAGATTCTGTAATGGAATTGGAGCGAAGGGCATTGGTCATACGGTTAAGAATGATAAAACAACTTTTAAAAGAGGATGACATTATTGTTTGAAACAGAATCAAAGACGGTACCTATTACCCGAAACATGGTGCAGGAAGCCTACCAAAAGGTCAAATCGAATCAAGGGAGTGCAGGAGTAGATAAAGAAAGTTTGTCAATGTATGAGCAGGATTTATCAAGAAACTTGTACAAACTATGGAATAGATTAGCCTCTGGTAGTTATTTTCCACAAGCCGTAAAAGAGGTAGAGATACCGAAAACCAATGGAGGTAAAAGGAAGTTGGGGATACCTACTGTGAGCGACCGAATCGCCCAGCAAGTAATCAAGACGTACTTAGAACCGCGTTTAGAGGAGATATTTCACGAAAATTCGTATGGTTATCGCCCCATGAAGAATGCCCATCAAGCTATCAATCAAGTACAAAGCAATGTACGGAATTATAGCTGGGTAATAGATATGGACATCAAGAGTTACTTTGATGAGGTGAGCCATGAATTATTGATGAAAGCCATAGCGAAACATGTAGGAGAAAAATGGGTAAAGATGTACATTTTAAGATGGTTGGAAAGTCCAATCCAAACGAAAGATGGGCAAATGATTGCAAAACAAGGCAAAGGCACACCGCAAGGTGGCGTGATAAGTCCGTTGTTAGCGAACCTATTTTTGCATTATGTACTTGACAAATGGCTCGAACAGCAATATCCACATATAGCATTTGTACGCTATGCAGACGATATAATAGTTCATTGTCAGAGTGAAACAGAATCAAAAGCGGTGTTAGAAGCGATACAAGAACGATTACGTGCGTGTCATCTACAACTCAATGAAGCCAAAACACAAATCGTCTATTGTAAAGATTATCGGAGAGCAGAAAACGGAGATTATGGAAACAAGTTTGATTTCTTAGGATTTAGTTTTCAACCGAAGGTATATCGCTCAAAACGAAAAGAGGGCGGAGTATTTTTGGGATATGGGTGTGAAATGAGTGGAAAAGTGATTAAGAAAGTCGCAGAAGATTGGCGGAAAAGGAATTGGGACAAACAAAGTTCCCTGAGTATCCAAGATATAGCGATAGGAATTAATGCTCAAATGCGAGGGTTAATCAATTACTTTGGCACCATCAATTCAAAGGGAATTCATAAATTAGTGAGGCGTTTGCACTTTCGATTAGCCAAATGGGTAATGAACAAATATAAGCGGTTTAGGGGGAAATACGGACAAGCCTTTGATTGGCTAAGAGAGATAAAATCCTCGTACCCAAATATGTTTTATCATTGGACAGTTTATAATTGGATATGATTTGTATGACAAGAGCCGTATGAGGCGAGAGTTTCACGTACGGTTCTGTGAGAGGCTTGGGTTGAAATACCCTTGCCTACTTGACTGTTAGCGAATAAAGTTAAAAGTTCGGCTGATTGTTAAATCAGTCTGTGTGTCAGCCGTTGTTACAACGGCGAGAGTAAAAGAAGTAAAAAGTGCCAAATAGAACGATAAACTGCTTTATTTAAGATAGTTCTTTGATATATTGACCAGGAAGCTACCAACCCGTTCTTTTGGGAGATTTCTATACCCATAAAAAAAATGAACAGTACCTTACACACAGAAGTAAAAACTATATTTCTTAATATTCATTATTATCTTTGGAAAAAATTAACTCTTCCTCCATCATGAAAAAAACCTTTTTACTATTAATTTTAGCTTTGTCATATTTGACTGACTTTGCCCAAAACAATATTCCTAAAATCCTGCCCGAACGTGAACGTGCAACCGTCATTGACGAGCTCCTCGAAGACAAAATGACCAATCTTTTGCCTAAATTGATGCGAAAAGAGGGTATTGATATGTGGGTGATTATTTCGAGAGAATACAATGAAGACCCCGTAATGAAAACCATGTTGCCTGCGGTTTGGCTTTCGGCTCGCCGCCGAACAATCATGGTGTTTTTTGACAAAGGAGAGAAGGAGGGTGTCGAACGCTACGCCATTGCACGGTATGATGTCGGTAATTTACTAAAAGGTGAATGGGATTTAAACACTAATCCAGACCAATGGGACGCTTTGATGAAAACTATCAAAGAGAAAAATCCGAAGAAAATTGGACTAAATTTCTCGAAATACTACGCACATGCAGATGGTTTGACTTTCACCGAGCAGAAAGAATTTATGGAAAAACTGCCTGTTGAGTTCCAAAATCGAGTAGTTTCTGCATCTAATTTGGCAGTAAATTGGCTCGAAACTCGTACTGAACGAGAAATGGCAATTTATCAACAAATCTGTCGAATTTCACACGAAATTATTCAAGAAGCATTTTCGGATAAAGTTATTCAACCTGGCGTTACAACAACCGACGATGTAGTTTGGTGGATGCGTCAGCGAGTAACTGATTTGGGTTTAGAAACTTGGTTTCACCCAACGGTTGATATTCAACGTTATGACCCTGAAAATTTCGACCATTTACGCACATTTTCGAAACGTCCGCAAAAACAAGTAATTATGGCTGGCGATTTACTTCATTGCGATTTCGGAATTACTTATTTACGCCTTAATACTGACCAACAGCAGCACGCTTACGTTTTGCGTTCAGGTGAAAGTGATGTGCCTGATTTCTTGAAAAAAGCCTTTAAACAAGGTAATCAAGTGCAAAATTGCTTGACTGATAATTTTAAAGCCGGCATGAGTGGCAATGATATTTTGGCAAAAGCCCTCGAGCAATCTAAAAAACAAGGTTTGAATGGAACAATTTATACGCACCCAATTGGCAATCACGGACACGCTGCTGGCCCAACAATCGGTATGTGGGATAATCAAGGAAAAACCATCGGTAGTGGAGATTATCCATTAAATACAAATACAGCTTATTCAATCGAACTAAATGCCTCGGTGGAATTGGTCGAATGGAAGAAAACTATCAGAATTATGCTCGAAGAAGATGGTTTTTTTGACGAAAAAGGATTTAGATATATTGATGGTCGCCAAACCGAAATCTTGCCTATTCCAAGAGTTTTGAATGGAGTGAAATAAATTGAATTTTACGAATAGATTTTAATGTTGGATAAAACAAAAGTAAAAGCAATTATATTCGATGTTGACGGAACATTGCGTGATACAGACAACGAAATGGTGCGAAGCATAGAATTATTTTTGTTAAAATTTGAATTTTTGATTTCGAGTAAAAAGGCTCAAACTGCTGCTCGAAGTATTGTAATGAATATGGAAAACCCAGCCCAATTTATTTTGCATTATGCAGATAAATGGGGCTGGGATTCATTTATACATCAAGTCATTCAAGGAATCAGATGGCTATTGAAACCTTTCAAGAATACCCAAAATTTCCAAACCATCGAAGGAATAAAGCCAATGATTGTCGAATTGGCCAAACATTATCCTTTGGCCGTGGCAAGTGCGGGCGATGAACAAACTGTAAGAACTTTTTTAGCACATGCAGATATTGCTCAATATTTCAAGTGTGTTGCCACTGCTCTGACTTGTCCGCATACAAAACCATTTGCCGACCCACTCGTTTGGGCAGCTTTACAGATGGGAGTGGAGGTAGAAAATTGCATCATGGTTGGCGATACTACCGTAGATATAATGGCAGGAAAAAATGCAAAAACTCAGACCGTTGCAGTTTTGTGCGGTTTTGGTGAAAGAGAAGAATTAGAAGCCTTAAAACCAAATATGATTCTATCGACAACTGCTGATTTAACAACTATATTGGTTTAGTGAATTCTACAATCGGATTTTGAAAATTTATGTATGAAATATGAAATTATTGTTTTTTTGCTATAACTAATTGTTTATCAGTTGTTTATTATAAAGGAAAGGTAACTTTTAAATCTTTTGTTTCGTAACTCAAATCTCACATCTATTATTTATGAATACACTTTTGATTAAAATAATATTGATGCCCTTAGTTATTGGAGGTGTAACAATTGCGAGCAAAAAATGGGGCAATTTGGCAGGGGGAATGATTGCAAGTTTGCCCTGGATAGCGGGGCCAATTATGCTTTTTTTTACGATTGAGCAAGGTGTAGATTTTGCCGTAAATAGCGTAAAAGGCATAATGATGGGTATTATTGGGGTATTGGCTTTTTGTTTTGCTTATATCTATTCCGCACTTAAATCTAAATGGTACACAAGTTTGGTTTTGGCTTATTGTGCCTTTGTTGCAATAACTGTTTTGCTGAAAACCTTCGAAAATTTCATAGGTTTGAATACGTGGTTTTTGATTGCAGTAATACTGAGTTTGATTGGATTGAAATGTTTTCCTAAGTTAGAAACACAAGCAAGTTCGGGGCAGACTTTAAAATTCGATATTTATCTCCGAATGGTAATTATTACAGTTTTTGTAGCCTTGATTACGTATTTAGCTCAAATTTTAGGGCCAACTTGGAGTGGAATACTTACGCCATTTCCTATAATAACTGCTATTTTGGCTGCCTTTACGCATTATACACAAGGAGCGTATGGTACTTCTATTATACTTCGTGGAATGCTCACTGGCTTCGTAGGTTTTGCTACATTTTTGTTTTTGCAAGCAAAACTTCTACCTCATTTTCCGATTGTTACTACTTTTGCTATCGGTTTTGTAGTGAATATTTTATTAAATTTATTGATGCGTTCTGTGGTGAAACGTTATTTGTAGAATTATCTTTCGTTATAGAATTTGAATATCTGTAATAAATCAACTCGGTCTTTTATTGACAAATTATTTTGTTTGATAAATGCTTCAACCTCAGCTTTTTTATCAGACATCAGCTCCAAAATTTCTTTTTTATTGGTGTTAAGCTTCAATACTTCTTTTCCTTGAGTAATAAACAACTGCTTGTCTTTTGTTATTTTGATGTCTTTACTTCCTGTATTGAAAGCCTCTACATAGTCGGGTTTTTGGATATTTACTCTTGTATATTCAAGCAATTTTACTTTCCCATCAACCAATAATTCAAAAAAACTTGGTTTTATTTTATCGTAATTATCAATAAATTCGAGTGTACTTACGTAGTTTTTAGGCAACTGATTGAGCTTTTGTAGTGTAAAACTTTTAATAAGTGTTCCTGAAATAACCTTCACTCCTTCGGGCGTATTAAATTCTACATCATTTCCATATAAAATAATCTTAATCTGAACATCAGTTAGCGAGTCGAGCTTTACACTTCCTTTTGGCGTTGAAATAGTCTTAGGATAAAATCTTACAGTAGCAAGCGACCAATCTTGGTCGAGATAGTAAGAACCCAGCACTTCGGAAGTACGAGTGTCGAAACCATAAAGCATTGTTGAGGTATGTTGCCCAACTTTTAATCCACCCACATTAAGTGCATCTTTGGTGTTTTGCATCATGTTATTCTGAGCAAAAACGGTAGTTCCGATTAGAAAAAATACAACACTTGTCAGCTTTTTCATACAGCTAGGAATATAAAATTTTTAGCGTTTAAAATTGATAACCAAAATATTTATTCGATATATGATTAAAGAAAGCCTAAGATTATTTTTTGAAGATGAAGGCTACTAAATTACTAAATTCACTATCAATAACATTATAGTTAGGATAATAAGTAAAACAGTCTGACGGAATTCTGAACGATAGGTATTAGCATTGTTTTTGAGACTTTTGAGCGAAAGTAATTCAAAAAATAGACATCCACCACCAAAAACTCCAAGTGCAATTGACTTAAACATTGGAGAAGGTATTTGAGCAGGAACAAAGATTAAGCCCATAAATAATACTATTATTATCCACTTATAATTTTGATTCGATAAAAATATCATGATTTTTTAGTTTTTGGTTTCTAAATCTGGATTTTCTTCACTTATATTTTTCGATGTCTCTTCTGTTAATCTAAATTGTTGATCTTCGGATACTATTTCAGTTACTTCTGCATTTATTTCCTCGTTCAGCCTTTCTTCTGTTTCTAAGGTTTCTTCTAAGGTTTCGTTTGAAAATTCGTTATTGCCTAAAACTTGATGACTTATGTTTTCTTCTTCGATTGCAGTGGGTTTTTGAACATTGTCAAATTCAAAGAATCGTTGTTGGAAAATTAGAATACTTACAACACCACAGAAAATACAAGCATCGGCAAAATTAAAAATTGGAGTTGTATTATAATCTCCACCAATGAATGGAATCCAGTCTGGATACTGACCATCAAGGCCATTCGCATAAAACATGTCAATTACTTGCCCATGAAACCACGGAGTCGAAACGCCCATAGGGGCATTGTTTAAGAAAACACCGTAAAAAGTACTGTCAATTACGTTTCCAATAGCTCCACCCAAAACAGCTGCTATCGACCAAAGCAAACCTGAATGTGCATTTCTTTGTGCCAAATGCACTAAATACCAGCATATTCCAACCATTGCACCTAAGCGAAATGTGGTCAAAATCAACTTGCCGTACTCACCGCCAAGTTCCATTCCAAATGCCATTCCTTTGTTTTCAACATAATGTAATTTGAAAAAATCAGGAATTAGGTCAATCTCGCCATAATGATTAGGTAAAACATCATAAAACATCCAAAGTTTGATTGCCTGGTCGAGCAGAATCAATATGAGCGTTAAGAATAAAAACTTGTACGGTGATTTTCCTTTTAAAGCAATGTCAGACATGCGTGAAATTTTATTTACTAAATCTGTTTAATATTTATCAATTAACAAAAATAGACTAAACTCTCGAAAAGTCTATCAATTTTATTGTATTTAGTGATTGAGGCCTTGTTTACTACTCGTTACGAATTGTTATTTTAGTGGCAAATTGTTTAAATATTAGTGTTTTTTGAACAATTTGTATCACTTTTGCAACAAAACAAACAAAATTTATCAAGCTCTAAGCCACCTTTTTTGTTCGGCGTTCACGTTCTCTTTTTACCAGTAAATACTCTCGGCTACTTTGTCCGGCAATGGAAGAGTTTTCTTCAGCACGACGGAATAAATACGGCATAACGGCCTCAACTGGCCCATAAGGTACATATTTCGCTACATTAAAGCCCGAATTTGCTAAATTGTAAGAAATATTATCGCTCATTCCCAAAAGTTGAGCAAACCATATTCGGGCATCATTTTTAGCAATTCTGTTTTCTTCCATCAATTTTACACATAACAAGCAACTTTCTTCATTATGAGTGCCAAGGCAAATCGAAAGGACATCAATATTTTCAACGGCATAATGCACTGCTTTGTTAAAATCAATGTCGGTTTCTTCTTTTGTGATATGAATTGGGCTTTTATATTCCTTTTCGGCAGCACGGCGACGTTCTTTTTCGATGTATGCTCCACGCACAATTTTTCCGCCAATGGTATAGCCTTGTTGACGTCCTTTTTCACAAGCTTTCATAAGGTTATCAAGACTTTCCCAACGATATAACTGATATGTGTTATAGACAATAGTTTGACCACCTACGTTATATTTTTTCATCATTTCGTAGCAAATATTGTCAATCACATCTTGAATCCAAGTTTCTTCGGCATCCAAAAAAATCTTTACATTAAGTTCAGCAGCCAATTTACAAAGTCTATCAACCCGATTATTTACTCTTTCAAAAGCGGCTTTATCTTCATTTGTTAAATCTTCTTCGTATTCTTGTACTTTTTCAAGAAGATCAACTGAACCAATGCCTGATACTTTAAAGACTGAAAATGGTATATTTGTCGTTTGTTGTGCTGCTTTTTTGATGGTTTTTACTAATTCTTCGGTAGTTTTATCAAAATCCTTTTCGTTGTCCTCGCCTTCAACCGAATAGTCAAGTATTGTTCCTATTTTTCCCTTCGCCAAATTTTCTATTGTTTTCTGGCAAGTTTCTATACTTTCTCCACCACAAAATTGGTTAAATAAAGTATTTTTAATAAGTAATTTTACAGGTAAACCTAATTTGAGTATTAATTTTATAAAAAAAGTTCCTATCTTTACGAGCCAATTTTGATTCATCATCGCAAAAATTAAATAAGTTTTGCGAAGTTTACTATCTGACTGATGAGCAAAGGCCACGGACGTATCCTCAAAACTCAGATGATGATTCTGCGTAGCAGTTTTCATGTTTGTTGTTTTTAAATTTTTAGTTTTGATGATGATTTGTATTATTTCAAGAGAAAATATTACACAGGAATAGTTTTCGCTTGAAATACGGTGCAAATATATTACATTTAAGGAGTATTTTTTTTGATTTTTTTATAAAAGCGAGTTATCTCGTTCCTTTAATTAACTAATGAAAGCAAATTTAGACGTACTTCCTCTTAGCAGTTGGATTGATACCGCAGGGAAGCCATTAATTATCGCTGGGCCATGTAGTGCCGAGACCGAAGAACAAGTTTCGGAAACCGTATCTCGTATCGCTAAAGAAGGCTATGCTCATGTGATACGTGCGGGTGTTTGGAAACCTCGTACTCGCCCAGGTAGTTTTGAAGGCATGGGAGAAGCTGCTTTGCCATGGTTGGTTGAAGCAAAAAAACAAACTGGTTTACCAATTGCAATCGAAGTAGCTACACCTCAACATATTGAGTTGGCATTGAAATATGGCATCGACATCCTTTGGATTGGTGCAAGAACAACCGTAAATCCTTTTAATGTACAGGATTTAGCTGATGCTTTGAAAGGTGTTGACGTACCAGTATTAATCAAAAACCCAGTAAACCCAGATTTAGCTCTTTGGGTAGGTGCTTTTGAGCGTATCGCTGGAGCAGGTATTAAGAAAATGGCGGCTATTCACCGTGGTTTCTCGAATGCTCAAGAAACAAAATTCCGTAATTCACCAATGTGGCAAATGGCGGTTGAGTTGAAAACTCTTTTCCCTCAATTACCAATCATAGGTGATCCAAGCCACATGGCCGGAAAACGTGCATATTTGTATGAATTGGCACAACGTGCATTAGACCTAAATTATGATGGTTTAATCATCGAATCGCACCGCAATCCAGATGAAGCATGGTCTGATGCTTCTCAACAATTAACGCCAGAAGCTTTGGGCGAAATGTTGAAATCGTTGGAAATTCGTAAGGCTTCTTATGGTGTAGAATTCCAAAACGAATTAGACCAGTTACGTCAGAAAATTGACAATATCGACCGTGAATTACTCGAAGTTTTAGCAGCTCGTATGTCAGTTGTTGAGAAATTGGGAGAATACAAGCGTGAAAATAACGTGGCTGTTTTGCAACTTGACCGTTGGAAAGAATTGCACAACAACCGTGCTGATTTAGGTAAAAAACTAAACCTTTACCCTGAATTGGTTGAAGAAATGTTCAAATTGATTCACATGGAATCTATCCGTAAGCAAACCGAGGTGATGAATAATCAACCTGCGTAATTTACGATTAATAAAGCACTAAACGTGCCATGCTTTTGAAGCGTGGCACGTTTTTTTATGAATTATTATTGAAAATACTTCCACATTTTCATTTTGAAGAATAATTGCTTTGTTTGCTTACTCATTGCTTCCATATTTATTTCGCGGTTGAAACAAATCGAAGTTTGTGAAGCCAACAAATAGTAACAATCTCGTTTCTTGGGTAAATATTGAGAAATAATAGGTTTTGATTGTATGAACAGCAAATTTTTATGAAAATATGGCTTAGTTTTATTGAAATTAATAGATTTAATGAAAGAAGGATGTGAACGGTTGGGCGGCACTCCGTAAATATCTATTTGGGCAAAACCGATGTTGGAATAAAGTAAGAATCTTAAAATAATTAGTCTTTTTTTCATAGACGATTTGTATGTACTTTTTTCATGATAAACGAATGATTTTGTGTAAAATTTTAAACTGAAACAGCATAATTCTCAATTCTCAATTCTTAATTACTAATTCTTGCCTATCTTTGCAAAAAAAACATTTGAAAAGTGAGTAAATACGCAACCACCGAAATCACAAGTGCCGAAATTCCATCGGATAATCCTGTTCATCAACGCCTATATTTTCCGTATGTGGAGGCGGCAAAAATTATTCATGGAAATGTTTTAGAATTGGGCTGTGGTTGGGGGCGTGGCGTTGAAACACTCATCGAAAAATGCGATCATTATACTGGTCTTGATAAAAATCAACCTTTGATTAATCAATTGCAAGCGGCTTACCCAAAGCATACTTTCAGCACGGCAGATTTGCCGCATCTTTCTGCTTTTAAAGATAATACTTTTGATTATGTAGTAACTTTTCAAGTTATCGAACATATTCAAGATGACCATAAATTTTTGTCAGAAATTGCTCGTGTATTGAAACCAAACGGACGAGTTTTGCTTACTACTGTTAACCGTCCATATTCATTAAGCCGCAATCCTTGGCACATACGTGAATATGATACGCATGAGTTACGCTCTTTGATGCAAAAATATTTCTCAAAAGTAGAAACCATGGGAGTGGGCGGAAACAAAAAAGTTTGGGATTATTACGAAGAAAACAAACAATCGGTCAATAAAATCATGCGTTTTGATGTGCTTGATTTACAACATCGCTTACCAGCTTGGATGCTTCGTGGACCTTACGAGTTTTTGAATCGTTTCAATAGAAACAAACTTATGGCTGAAACTGGCAGTTTAGCTGCTTCGATAGATGTTACAGATTTCCATGTGTCAAACGAGCCAGAAAAGTGCATTGATTTCTTTTTTGTGGCTACCAAGTAAGTCGTTGAAAGCGTTTGGTTTGTGTTGCACATTGTCAGTAACCAAAAATAATTTAACCACCTGCAACTAAATAAAAGAACTATTCATAACAACAATTCTTGCATTTATATATCCACATACCTTTCTGCCGTCAGGCTTGTAATTACTGTGATTTTCATTTCAGTACAAATTTGGCTTTGAAAACTACGGTCGTAGAATCAATTTGTCGAGAAATAGATTTGCAGGCTAACTACTTGAAAAACAAGCGTTTAGAAACTATTTATTTTGGAGGAGGCACTCCTTCATTGCTCAGCATGAATGAGTTGTCTAATATTTTTGAGGCAATCAAGTTGCATTATACTTTTGGCGACGACATTGAAATAACAATGGAAGCCAACCCCGATGATATAACTCGTGACCGTCTGGCAATTCTACAAAGATTTGGTTTTAATCGACTAAGCATTGGCATTCAATCCTTTAATGATAATCATCTAAAATATCTCAATCGTATTCATACCTCGCAACACGCCGAAGAATGTGTGCGTTTGGCTCAAGAAATGGGTTTTGAGAACCTAACAATTGATTTGATTTACGGAATTCATCCCTTGCTGACACTTCCTAAAAAATTTCAAAAAACGCAGTCAGAATTAATACATGGCGTGCATGAGATTTGGCAGCGAGATTTAGAAAAAGCAATTTCATTGAATGTTCCACATATTTCATCATATTGTTTGACGATTGAACCTAAAACTGTTTTTGGTAAATGGTTGCAAATCAATAAGATACCACCGATTGATGAAGAATTTGCTTCACAGCAATTTGATATTTTGGTAAATACTTTGGCCAAAAATGGCTATGATCAGTATGAAATCTCAAATTTTTGTAGAGATAATCGCTATTCTCGACACAATACTTCGTATTGGAAACGCCATGAATATTTGGGAATTGGACCTTCAGCTCACTCTTTCAATGGAGAATCTCGCCAATTTAATGTATCGAATAATCCTGCCTATATCAAGGCTCTTACACTTGGAAAAGTTCCTGCCGATTATGAGATTCTAACTCCAGAAGAAAAAGTTAACGATTACATTATGACTGGCCTACGCACTAAATGGGGCTGTGATTTGGCAGAGATTGAAAAAATGGTTGGCTCAAAATGGCTAAATTCTAATGAAGAAATACTTCATCAAAATTTGTCTCAAAATTTTTTGAAACTTGATAATCAACTGCTTATGCTTACACAAAAGGGTAAATTGTTTGCCGATAGAATAGCGAGCGATTTGTTTTTGGTGTAATTAAATCAATCGCTCAAAAATTTCCTTTAGCTGTAAATCTCCAAAGCCGTAAATTCCTTCTCTGGCTGAAAACTCAGCAAATACTTTTTGGAAATCATTTGAGCCACTTTTAATAATTTCTTTTATAACTTTTTCTGGTCTGTTCATAGAATTATTCTTTGGAAATCTATCAATGTGAGCGTCGCAAACTTCTTCTAAATATCGAAAACAAGCAGAATTTTGTTTCGATAATTCTTTCAGTTTGATAAAATCATGACTTTGATAAGCATCCCAAAGGTTTGTGCCTAATTCAATATCTTGTGTTTGAAATATTACTTTTGATTTGTAAGCTTTTTCAAGTGTTTCGGTTTTAGATATTCCAAAACCTTTCCAAATATCAGTTTCGTTCTCAATCACTGGAAAAATTCTGAAAAGTTTTAAATTGGTCTGTTTTGACAACAAACTAAGCACAAACCACAGATTTGTTTGACAAAACAAATCATTTTCAAACCATAAACATACTTCTGAACTTTTGGGAATTCGTGCGATTTTTGCAAATTCTAGTACTACTTGTTTATGATAATCGTCTGCTCCGAAGATTTCCGAAATAAACTTGGCTCTAACTTCCCAAAACTCTGATAAATTATCGGCTGAAATATTTCCATCAATTAAACATTCTCGACAAATGATGAAATCTTGATTGATTTTAGTGACTTTTAACTGTTCTGCTAAACAATCGCCGTTTAGAATATGGATGGTTTTCATGAGATAAGTTTTTCATAAAAAAAGCCATCAAAAATGATGGCTTTTACAATATTTTTTTGCTAAACTATTGCTTCTCCGCAAACGGAATAATTAATTTTTCTCCTCTTTGAGCTACATTTTTAGACTTTTTATTGGCTTGCATAATGAGCGATTGTGGCACATCATATTTTTTGCTCACCACTCTGATAATATCGCCAGGACCAACCGTATGAACTGCTTTGATACGGATTTTTAGTTTTGTTACGCCAATTTTTATTCCACTTTCGTCTATACCAGGATTCATTGCTTTAAGCGTTTCTTTCTTGATATTATAGCGATTTGCTATTCCAAAGAAAGTTTCGCCTTCGCCAACTGTATGTGTATAAGACTCCCCTCCAGCAGGAATTTCAATTTTTCGTTTTTCATCTTTCGGTTTTTCCTCCTTTTGTTTCTCTTCTTTTGGTATTTCTTCTTTAAGGGCTGTTGCTTCGTTTTTGTTGCCCACCTTTGGTACTGATACCTCTGGTAAACCATTGTTAATAGGAGTTGTGTCCGCTGTTTCGGCAGCAGCAACTTCTTCCTCAAGTTGATTACTAATGGCTTTTGCGACTGTATCGGCAGGAACTGCGGTTAGATCATCACTACCCGAAGTATCATCTGACATATACTTCCAGCCAATGTAAAGTAAAGCACAAATAATGCCGACAAGTACTAATAAAACAGCCATAGGCAGGTTACGAGCAGGCTCTTTAGGACGTTCATTACGTTGATCTCGATTTTCTCGGTCTTCGAACTGCATGGGAATAGGTGTTTTAATTTATAATTTGGAAAACAAGTTATTTTATTACTTTATAGTTGAAATCAATAATTATAGATGGAAATTATGTTAATAATCATCTACAACTCATGATAATTTTATCTCAAACAAACTTAAACAAGCTCCTTCATAATGCTTCGGCAAACCTTCGGATTTATTTAAGGTTGTAAGGCCAAGAAACTCAAATCCACAACTTTGATAATAAGTAATCAATGATTCATTATCACCCCAAGTATCCATTCTAATAAACTGTTTTTTATGCTGTTTACAGAAATCTTTTGCCCATTCAATGATTATTTTCACGAAATACTTACCTCTAAACATTTGGTTTGTAACGATTCGGTGAATATAGATTGCCATTTCATTGCTTTTATCACCCCAAATCAAGTCATCATCAAATGTAATTGCAAAAATACAGGCAATTTGCTCATCAATAACAATTTTCCACTGCTTATTTTCACTGACTTCGGTTTCAACCAATGAGCGTTCGAAACCTAGCCAATGTTTGTTAAACTTTGTTTTTTGAAAAACGATGGCTTCATCATAAAGTTTGAAAATCAAATCGATATCTTCGATTGAACTATTGAGTATTTGCATTAATTTTTAATTGACTTCTGCAATTCTTCGTTCATTTCTTCTACCAAATCCTTTAAGCCCTCTCTGTAGGCTCTCAATTTTTTGGCAATTTCTTCATCGTTTGAGCCCAAAATTTGTGCTGCTAAGATCCCTGCATTTTTTGCTCCATTGAGTGAAACAGTAGCAACTGGTACACCCGCTGGCATTTGAAGAATCGACAAAATCGAATCCCAACCATCAATCGAATTGCTTGATTTGATTGGAACACCAATAACTGGTAGAGTTGTACTTGACGAAACCATTCCCGGCAAATGAGCAGCTCCACCCGCACCTGCAATGATTACTTTCAAACCTCGCTTACGAGCTGAAAGGGCATAATCAATCATTTTTTGAGGTGTCCGATGTGCAGAAACTACCTCCTTTTCGTAAGGGATTCCAAACTGTTCTAACATTTCAACTGCTGCCGACATTATTTTCCAGTCGGATAAACTACCCATTATGATTCCAACCATATTATTTCAATTAAGAATTAAGAATTATGAATTGAAAATTAAGAATTGTTTTTTTGTATTGATTCTTAATTCTTAATTCTACATTCTCAATTCATTTCGTAACTACTTTTAGTTTTTCTTTTACAAAAATGACCTTTTCTTTTAATTTATCAAAATTTTGGTCGATAATCGTTATATGTCCCATTTTTCGATAAGGCTTCGTAATTTTCTTTCCATAGAGAAAAGGATGCACACCTTCAATTGCTAAAACCTCATTCATGCCTTCATAAACTGCTTCGCCCGAATAGCCATCTTCACCCAATAAATTAACCATAGCAGCTTTTGAGTGAGCTTTTGTGCTTCCCAATGGTAAATCAAAAATCGCTCTTAAATGTTGTTCGTATTGCGAAACATCGTTGGCTCTGATGCTTTGGTGACCGCTATTGTGTGGGCGAGGAGCGACTTCATTGATTAAAATTTGTCCTTCTTTTGTCAAAAACATTTCAACGGCCAATAATCCAACAATGCCAAAGGATTCAGCTGTTTTAATGGCTATGTTTACGGCTTCAGTTTCGATTTTCGTCGATATTTCAGCAGGTGCGAAAAGGTATTCTACCAAATTAGCTTCGGGATGGAAAACCATTTCAACAACTGGAAAAGTTTTAATTTCTCCGCTTGGATTCCGAGCAACAATAACGGCCAACTCTTTCTCAAAATCAACCATTTTTTCTAACACACTTGGTTGGTCGAATGCTTTTATTATATCAGCTTCCGTACGTAAAACTTGAACTCCTTTACCATCGTAGCCACCCGTACCTAGTTTATGAACTGCTGGCAGAAAATCAAGATTGCTTTTTACATCTGCTTGGTTTTCTGTCAGAATAAAGTCGGCAGTAGGAAGATTATTGTCTTTATAAAATTGTTTTTGAATGCGTTTGTCTTGAATCAATCGGAGAACAGAAGGTTGCGGATATACCAATTTCCCCTGTTTTTCAAATGCTTCAAGTGCCTCGATATTTACATTTTCAATTTCGATTGTAATTATATCGCAGTCATTACCGAAAGCCATTACAGTATCGTAATCTTTCAGTGAACCATTGACAAATTCATGAGCAATATACTTGCATGGTGCATCTGGGTCGGGGTCCAATGATTTTATTGTAAAGTCGAAGTCTATGGCAGCCTGAATAATCATTCTGCCTAATTGGCCACCGCCAAGAATACCGAGTTTTTTTGAGTTATCGAATTGCACGAAGAAGTTTTTTATGCAAAGATAAGCACGGCTGTTCCGAAAAACAATCTATGTGATTTACGATTTACGATTTGCGAATCATGAATATTCCAAGAGTCTTATAATCAATGCCTTATAGCTAATCAACTAATGTGATAATTCATGAATAAGGCTATAATTGTTGCTTAAAAAACATAAATACTGTTTTTTAAGCAATATTTCAAAGATTAGAGGAATGAGAATGATGAAATTCGCTACCGCAGTGTGGACATTTAACTTTTTGTTTGTTTCCACGCATTTGCTCAGCGAACCCAGAAGCTAAAATGCCTGTAGGTAAAGCAAAAAGTGCTACACCAAGAATGGCAATTAGCCCCCCGATTATTTTTCCGATAGGAGTTATAGGGCGATAATCTGCATCGCCAACTGTTGTCATAGCGTTTACACCCCACCACATTGCTTCTGGAATACTCGAAAATCTATTTGGCTGCACTTCATGCTCGAAATAGAAAAGAGTACTTGAAGAAATAATTAGCACAAAAATGATAAACACAAAACTTAAGACGAGTTCCTCTTGCTTTTCTTTCATAACCTTTTGAATCACTCGCAAGGCATGAAAATACTTACTTACTCTAAATAATCGAAGCATTCTTAGCAGGCGTAGAATGCGAATAAAGCCCAAATCAGTAATGAATAATGATAAAAAAAATGGAGCGATAGAAAGTAAATCGACTAATCCCCATACTGAAATCATAAACTTTAGCCGACCTTTAATTGGATGCGAGAAGGCTGGGTTTTCGACACAAGACCATAATCTCAAAAAGTATTCAATTGTGAAAACAACCACAGAGAAAACTTCAAAATCAAGCAAAAGTTGGTGATATTTGTGGTGAAGACTTGGAACTGTATCTAAGATAATAGCAATGGTATTGAGTGAAATAATGACCGTAAGAAAGATATTCGCCCAAAAACTCAAGCCGAGTTTTTGATGCCACGTTATTTCGAGAATATTGTGTACGTTTTTACGCAATGATATTTTCTGACTCATCAAATGTATGTATTGTTTATTTATCTAAATTAAGAATAAAATACCATTC
>JAFEIL010000465.1 GCA_017495105.1 Emticicia sp.
GTACTAGCCGTGCCAAACAAAACTCTATTATTTATTATGGAATTAGAACTTGTTCCAGGCGTACCACCCCCGTTAGAGTATTCATCTAAATACAAAAACCGGGTACTAGTCACATTACCAAAACCAATCAAACCATAAGACCCTCGAATTTTAAGATAATCTATCCATTTGGCTCCTTTTAGAAACTTCTCTTCACTAATAGTCCATCCCGCCGAAATGGCCGGAAATAATCCATATCGCTCGGCTTTAGGGTAGTTTTCAGAGCCATTGTAGGCTCCATTAAGTTCAATAAAATAACGGCTGTTATAATTATAGGTTGCTCGCAAAACCAATCCCTCGTTAGCAAACGGAGCTGCCACACCATCAGACCCACGTAATTCTCGCTGTGCAACAGCCACACTTGATACGTTGTGTTTACCAAACGAACGGGCGTAGTTTAGTGATAGTTGCAGGTTGGTTTTTACATAGCCGTAGTTTTGAGCCGTTACCCCACCAAGTGGGTCTTCAAACGAGCCACGAGCCAGCTCAAGCGTTTTGGTTGTACGGTTTACATTGTAGGCTGCGTAGGCTCCACCTTGTGCTCGAACTCCAGCAATGTAGGCATCATAACCAAATGTGGTTTTAAAGCTTAGCCCTTTGGTAATAAAGTCCAGTTTTTGATCCAACACGAATACACTTTCGATAGCATTATTCCGGTAATCTACATAGCCGTTTCGTTTGATAACAGCATAAGGATTAAACGTGTTGACACCAGCCCGCCCAAAATCTTCAATTTGGTTTAGGGTGTTGTCTAATAATTGATCTTGAGGGTTTTTTGGGTTTGTATATTCAGGATAAAATGGAATAATCCAAGCAGGAATTGCATACATTCGGGTTAGCAAATACTCTGGTCCAGTATCGAAACGCTGACGCAAATCACCTTGACCACCATTGGCTTGAAAGGAATAGCGACCCTCTAATCTTCCGCCTAGTCGCAAGCTGAGTGTTGTGCTTGGCGTCAAGTTAAAATCCAAGTTTGATCGGAAGTTATAACGGGTATAAGAAGGGTTGGTTTTGTAGCCCGATGGGGTGTTGAAATCCTTAAAACCGCCATCTTCAAACAAATATCCCATCGATACAAAATACTTAACGGCTTTAGAACCACCAGTAAAGTTAAGGTTGTGCTGGGTTCTAGACCAGTTGGGCTTGGTAACGGCCTTGAACCAGTTGGTGTTAGGATAAAGCAGGCGGTCGCCAGTACCATCTTTGTATATTTGCAAATCCTCAGCCGTAAATACTTTCTGAAAACTAGCTGGTACTAGGCCATATTTAAGAAGGTTTTCTTCGCCCTCATTGTGAAGCATGGCACTAGGATAAGCATCCAGAAATTCAGGAACTTGGGTGAAATTCACTAGACCCCCGTTTCCTGAATACGAGACTTTTGACTTGCCACTTTTGCCCGATTTTGTAGTTACGATAATAACCCCGTTAGCCCCTTTTATTCCAAATAGAGCAGTAGAAGAGGCATCTTTTAGTACTGAAATCGATTCAATCTCATTTGGGTCAATATCACCAAAGGTCTGACGTTCAACTCCATCGACAATAATCAGGGCTGCCGAATTGGTAGAAGCCCTACCTCGAATAGTAATGTTTGCAGAACTCAATCCAGGACGTCCACTAAGTTGCTGAGCAAACAAACCCGATACTCGACCTATGAGTGCGTTGGTAGCATCTGCAACAGGTGCTTTTAAGATTTCATCGCCCCCAATGGTGCTAATAGCTGCTGTTTGTTCACGTTTAGTTTGAGTGCCATAGCCAACTACCACGACCTCTTCCAACGATTTTTCGTCAGTTTGTAACACTACGTTTATAGCCGTTTTGTTGCCAATCGTCACTTCTTTTGAAAGATAACCTACATAGCTAAAAATGAGCTCATTGATATTATCTGGTACACTGACTTGGTATTGTCCTGCATTATTAGTGGTAGTCCCACGTTGAAGTCCTTTTAAAATAATCGTAACACCTGGCAAGACCTCGCCATTTTCGTCAGTTACTGTGCCTTTCACAGTTCGGTCGGCAACAGAGTGAAAAAGCAAGTAATTGTTTGAAGGTAGGGGTTCAATTAGGACGTTGTATGGGCTGTTTCCGTAGGCGGCAAACAAGCTAAAAAACAGAACAACCCCCAATGCCCGCATGGCCATTAGCCTTAGCAAACGAGTATAGAAGTAAAAGTTCATACAATAGATTAATCAGGGTTAAATGAAAAAAAATTTAACTAAAAACTGCTACAGTTTGATAGATTTGGTTTCGTATAAAAAAACAAACATTGGTCTAATTTACTAAAATCATCATAGGCGGTTTTAAATTCACGTAATTAATACTGTCATAGCAAAGAATTACATTTTCTTGAGTTGAACATAAAGACCAAAGTTTCTGAAAATTATTCAACAGATACTTTCTTTATTTTACTTCAAGCACCTGATAATGCTTAACTTGTGGATAATGGCTATTGAGATAAACCACTCTATGAAAAATAATTGAAAGAACAGAAATCGTAAAGTAAAAAGACTAAAAACCTATGGAATGTCAATATTTACAAATAAGGCAACATAATAAAGTCTAATAACGATTTGTTCTTTAAAAGTCGCCTCATCTTGTTAAACGACCCAATGATGGATTTTTTTTAATGAATAATTTATATTCCAACACTCAAAATGACATTTTGATTTAAGCGATAATGGGTTTGTTTGTCAACTTATATAGAAGGTTGATAACTAATCTTATGGTTTATTTATTTAGAGTCAATATCCATAATAAAAACAATAAGAATACTTTTAAATTACCCAAACCTTCAATTCATTTTGCTTAAGATTATAAATCGAAAAAACAAAAATAAGGATATTTTTTCTATTTATTATGCAATTAATAAGATATCTTTTTGCGTACTATCCTGTACTGTCCTGCAATAATAACATTTCAAATAAAACATTTAAACTTCATTTTGTTGATGTCTAACTGTTTTAACGATAACAACTTTATGTGTTTTTCTTAAATCAAATACAAGTCAAATAACATCCGAATAAAAATAATGCTATTCTATCAACGAAGCATCTTTCCAAACAAGTTCCTAAAATAAATCCCCAAAAATATGATTTCTAATCAGACAAGATTTTATCGAAGAAGTTGGTTAAACCTGAATAAAAGTTAAAAATATAAAAGTACGTGGGTTGATGGATTTAAAGTTTGGTTGATAAAGTGGAGTTCTCGATTAAAAATTAGATTATATTTCACTTTATATATTCTTGGTTTCAAGAACTCTTGTTAATCAGTAATTTC
>JAFEIL010000434.1 GCA_017495105.1 Emticicia sp.
GTCTTTAGAATGAGCTAAATATGAAAGCAATTTCGGGTGACAGCCAACCCAAAGATTTCCGTATTCATCAAGTTCGATATTATCCGCACCGTTGATTGTGATTTCATCATATTCGGTGAGTTTTCCAGTAGTCAAATCTCTGTCGAAAACTTTTATTTTTCGTCCTGAAGTGGCTGCTACAAATATTTTTTTACCATCAAGACTCACGTTTATTCCGTTAGCATATAAAAATCCATCCGCTACAATTTTGGCTCGTTGTCCATCATAATAACATACATTTCCCATAGCAATTTGCAACAAATCTTTTTTACTTCGCCAATTTGAAATTTCTTCATCGTGGTCGTTTGTCAGATAGAATGTATTTTCGCTTACAGCCACAATATCATTCGGACTCACAAACAGCGAACTTTTGATACTTTCGAGATGAACGAGCGTAGAATCGTTAAATTGAAAAACCTCAACATAATCAGCATTTTTTCGGTGATTGATAACAAATAACCTTTTTGCACCATCAAGCGAGCGATATAAACTGATACCGTGCGGATGAAAATCAAAAGTAATTTTTTCTGTCAGTTTAATTGGTTTTGGTGCATTTTCATTGATATTTAAAAGAAATATTGCACCGTTTTGCGAAGCATCACTAAAATTATTTGATGAAATAAGTGCAATACCTTTGGCTTTATCAATCGTAATATCTTCTGCTCCTGTAAACCCACCAATTTCGGTTACGCTACCATTGAAATGAGGCTTGATTATCGTGAATACGCCTGCATTGTAGAGCGTTTTTCCTACAAAAACGATAATGACCGCAACTATTCCGAGCGATATTTTTTGCCAAAGTTTCATAATTTAAGCTGTTAAATTTTGCCCTTAAGAACGTCCAAATTGGACGTTTCTATAAAATTCATTAAAATTAAATATCACAAATATTTACTCCCTGTTTTAAAGAAGCCAATTTATCGGCTCGAATAGGAAAGAATTCTTGGGCAACAAAGCCTTTGAAGCCTGTTTCGGCAATCGCACTCATAATGGCTGGATAATAAATTTCTTGAGTTTCGTCAATCTCGTGACGGCCTGGAACTCCACCTGTATGATAATGAGCAATATATTTATGATTATCACGGATTCGGCGAATAATGTCGCCCTCCATGATTTGCATGTGATAAATATCGTATAGTAACTTAAAATTATCAGATTCAATGTTTTTGCAGAGTTCTACCCCCCATTCAGTGTGGTCACACATATAATCGGCATGGTCAACTCGGCTATTGAGCAATTCCATCACGATTGTCACCTTTTTCTTTTCTGCATATTTCATGATTTTCTTCAAGCCTTTTGCCGAGTTTTTTAGGCCATCTTCATCGCTTAGGTTTTTCTCACGATTTCCCGAAAAACAAATCAAATTCTTGAATCCTGCCTTCGATGTTTCATCAATCAAATATTTATACCATTCTTCCAAACCATCGTGGTTTTCTTTTTTATTCCAACCATTTGTTATTCCATAATCTTTGCCGATTCCCGAAACCATCGCACAAGTAAGGTCGTATTTTTTTACGGTCTCAAACTCATCAACATTCAATAATTCTACTGATTGCAAACCAATATTTTTGGCAGCTCGACAAAGAGAATCAAGGTCGATAGAGTCGTAGCACCAACGACAAACCGAGTGATTGATGCGTCCTTTGAGTACAGCTCCCATGCTATTATCGGCAGCCTCAAGGCGAGAAGCGACTACTCCTGTCATAACTGAGGCAGTTGTTCCTTCTACCATATTTTTCATAATATTTCGGTTAGAATTGTTGTTTTATATTAGTATGTTTTTTCTTCCCAAAAGAGGGCTTATTGTGTAAATTGGTTTATTTGAATGGATAAGCAATTTAAAGCAAATATATTAACATTGATTAAACTACATTCAAAATAGCTACAAAAAACTACAAAAAAATGGTTTTATTTACATTGACATGCGTTTTTAAAAGTATTATTTGACAGTAAAAACCACTCTTTGATAACGAGTCAGAGAAGGTATGCCATCGTCACTTGCTTCTATAATCAAATGCACTTTATCCCCTACTTTGGCACTATTAGGTATCTTTACACTGATTTGGTTTTTAATAAAATCAGTGTTTATTGTTTCAAGAAAAGATGTACTTACATCCAAATAGCACCAACCAAAATATTTTACTTTATTTCCATCGGGATCACTTATTTTAATATTTAATTTAATTTCTTGACCAGCTTTTACTTTAATAAAATTACCTTTTTTTACCGAAACCTTCGGAGCATGATTGGCATTTTTGAAATCTTTAATACACCAATCGGCACGGGCAGCAAAATCATTTTGAATAGCAGGAATCCATCGTGCCTGAGCAAAAGCATCATCCATTTTTTTTGTAAAAGGATTAAAATCAGCAGCAGCCTTGCCATCTTCCCATCGACTTGGAGTCATGATAGATTGTACAAAACGACCGCCCCAGCCGCCATCTTGAGGGTTATCAAGATTATTCAAACCAATATCAACTAAGTGTAAGAAAGCAGGAGAATCGCCTTCTGAAATGAAATCATATTGCCCGAAACTTCCCCATTGGTTCTTTTTGGCTTTTTCCATACTGCTATATATATCATCAATCTCGCCTTTCGGAGGATTTCCATCTCCATAACTATAATACATTTTTAGGAGTGGCCCATGATTATTTATTATTTCTCCCATAAATTTACCTTCCAAGTAAGGGTGAAGTTCAGTTGGAATAGCCCTTTTCCAAAAATAGGCAAAGCACCAAAACTGATTAGAATTATAAAAAACCTTGATATCTTTCCAGTTTGGCTCTATATATTTTTTGTAGGTAGCATCTTGGTCAAGTATGGCATAAATAATTGCTTTTTGACACACTTTTTTATAAATTTTATTCCATTGAGGAGTATTTTTGTATTCATCTTCAATAGATTTCAATGCACGGGCAATCGTATTTGTTCCACCCCAAACCTGTAAATAGAGTGGTGTCATATCCTCGTCAAGCAATTTGGCTTTTATAAAATCTGAGCCCTCGGTATCTTTTGTCATTTCACCTTCAAAATCTATATTCCCGATACGAATTTGATTTTTCAAATCCACTGGTTTTGGAAAATCGGCTGAATGCCTAACCAAATTTGTATATACTTTCCCGTAGGCATCAACCAAATCGTAAATCCATTGTTCGCCTGGCCAACGCAGTTCTGTTCGTTCGCCATACATTTTTTTTGTCATTTCCATTTCAGAAGTAAACTTTGTGCCTTTTCCATCACCTTTGTAGTGCCACTGAGAACTACTTATGAT
>JAFEIL010000241.1 GCA_017495105.1 Emticicia sp.
GTTGTAAACAATCAGTCAGTTCGGAAGAAACTTCTACCTCAACCGAAACCGTGAAACTTGTAACCGCACCATCATTCAACGCTGATACAGCCTATAATTATATAGCAAAACAAGTAAAGTTTGGTCCGAGAATTCCAAATTCGGCAGCTCACGAAAAATGTGGCGATTGGATGGCGAGTGAACTAAAAAAACTTGGTTGTGAGGTGATTGAACAAAAATTCAAGCCAGTAACTTACGATGGAAAAGTGCTAAATGCCCGAAATATCATCGGAAGCATTAACCCACAAGCTACTAAAAGAATTTTGTTAGCGTCGCATTGGGATACCCGCCCGTTTTCAGATGACGACTCAACCGCAAAAGATAAACCTTTCGATTCAGCCAACGATGGTCCAAGTGGGGTAGCAGTTATTTTTGAAATTTTACGAACAATTCAAAATTCTGCACAAAAACCAAATATTGGCATTGATGTTGTGTTATTTGATGTAGAAGACTGGGGGCCGCCAAATAGTTATACAAAAGAAGTGACAATTCCGAATGATGGCTGGTTGATGGGTTCTGAATATTGGTCGAGAAATTTGCACAAACCTAATTACTCGGCATATTTCGGAATTTTGTTTGATATGGTTGGAGCAAAAGGAGCAACTTTCACAAAAGACAATGCTTCGATGCAATACGCTCCTGCGGTGATGAATAGCGTTTGGGGCATTGCGAGTCAGTTGGGTTATAGCCAATATTTCTTGAATCAAGATTTTGGTAATATCACCGATGATCATGTGCCGGTTAACGTAAATGCAAAAATCCCGATGATTGATATTTGTGATTTGCGTCCGACTTCTGGCAATACTTTTGGCGATTATCATCATACTCAAAAAGACAATATGAGTATCATAGATAAAGGCACTTTAAAGGCTGTCGGACAGACAGTTTTACAAGTTTTATACGAAGAAAGTAGGGTGCAATAAAAAAAAGATTGTCTTGACAACCATTTTTGCATTTTTCTTTGACAATATTGCATATTATTTGTTACTTCGCAAATATAAATAACTAATAGGTCGAGTGTGGTACACCTACCGACTGCAATAAACAGGTGTCATACTTAAGCTAAAGTAAATCAAATTGCCATCATTCAAATTTTTTTGTTATGACAGAAACACTAAACATAGACGTAACGCTGGTTGCTGAGAGTCGAATTCATCAACTTGACCCTAATAATATTGCTTTTGGGACAATATTTACTGACCACATGTTGGTCGCAGATTGTATCAACGGAGAATGGCAAACCCCAAAGATTTTGCCTTACGGAGATATTAGTTATAATCCCGCGTTGGCATCGCTTCATTATGGACAAACAATTTTTGAAGGAATGAAAGCTTTCAAAAATGATGCTGATGAAGTCTTGATGTTTCGCCCTTTAGAAAACTTCAAGCGTTTTAATATTTCAGCCGAACGTATGTGCATGGCACAAGTTCCAGAAGAAATTTTCATAGGAGGCTTGGAAGAATTATTGAAAATTGATGCTGCTTGGGTGCCAAAAGGAGAAGATAACTCGCTTTATTTGCGTCCATTCATGATTGCCAGTGATGTTTATTTGGGTGTTCGTCCGTCAAATAACTACCGCTTCATGATTATCATGAGTCCAGCAGGAAAATATTATTCAACGCCACCAAAAGTAAAAGTTGAAACTGAGTTTATTCGTGCTGCTCCTGGTGGTGTAGGTTCGGCAAAATGTGGTGGTAATTATGGTGCATCATTATATCCTGCAAAATTGGCTCAAGAGCAAGGTTATACACAATTATTGTGGACAGATGCTATTGAACATAAATATTTTGAAGAATCTGGCACGATGAACGTAATGTTTGTGAAAGATGGCAAACTCGTTACGCCAAACACAAGCTCTACAATTTTGAAAGGTATTACTCGTGATACATTGCTCCAATTAGCCAAATCAATGGGCATTGAAGTTGAAGAAAGAAGGGTTTCTGTAGAAGAAATTATTTCTGGAATTGAAAACGGAAGCGTAACCGAAGTATTTGGTGCAGGAACTGCCGTTGTAGTTTCGCCATTTGCAGCCATTGGTTTTGAAGGTAAAGATTACGCATTACCAGTAATCACAGATGAATCATATTCAACTCGCTTGAAAAATGCTTTGAATGATATTCGTACTGGTAAAGTAGCAGATACATTTGGTTGGGTGTGGAATATTCATGCTTGACCGCTCCCTCCCCATTAAAGGAAAGCTTACACAAAAACGCCACTGCGAAAAATCGTAGTGGCGTTTTTGTTGTGGTTTAAAATGTGCAGACTGCTAATGCTGTCTGTGAACTGACTGCTACCTCAATAACCCCATTCCAATCATCGCCACCTCTTCTGCTGAGTTTGAAAGAACGACTACGCCAATTTGGCGGTCTTTGTCGAAGCCTACGAAAGTTCTAAACCCTCCCGTACCGCCTGAGTGCTGATAAATTGTACGCTCTTTTCGTTTGGTGATATGCCAGCCTAAACCAACGATATTTTGTCCACTTTCAAAAGTTACTTTTTGGCTTAAATCTATTGCCTCTTGTAGTTGTTTTGGGGCTTTGGTCATGTTAGCTTCAACAAATTTTGCCATGTCGTTTGTTGTGGAGCGAATCCCGCCTGCACCAGCCAACATATTTAAGTCCCATGCCGAAGCTGCTTTGCCTTTTTCGTCATAGCCTTGTGCAAAATTGTTTTTATCAGTAGCATCTAAGCTGATTTTTGTATTTTTAAGTTTTAATGGCTTACAGATTTTTTGCAATAATAATTTTTGGTAAGAAATCTGATTTTGTTGGGCCAAAATTGTGCCGAGTAAACCCACTGCAAAATTAGAATACTCATAACTTACACCAACTTCTCTAAACGGCTTAAAGGTTTTTAGATAGCCAAACATTCGTCCAATATCATAATTTTGATATGGATTATTGGCGTCATCACCTTTTTTATAAAGATTCATTGGCAAACGAGGAAAACCCGACGAATGATTCGATAAAGTTTTGAGCGTGATTGGAACATCTTTATAAGACATTTTTCCAATCGAGTCAGGTAGATATTTATTGATGGAGTCGTCGAGCGACATTTTACCTTTTATCACTTCATCGGCGAGTAAAATACCCGTAAAAGTCTTACTGATTGAGCCTATTTCAAAAAAAGTTTTATCGGCATCGGGTAGTTGTTTTTCATCTTTTTTTACCTCTCCGTAGCTGTAAGTGGTAGTTTTTCCATCTTTTATAAATGCTACACAAATTCCCGCAGTGTGTTGAATTTGAATATAGGGCCTTACTAAACTATCAACTCGTAAATCAAGCGGCGTTTTCATCCGATTATTACTGGCAACTTGAAAATCTTTTTTTGGTATATCGCCTTTATAAGGTTGAAAAAGGAGTGTTGAGATTTTACCGTTTTTATCAAGTCCAATAAAAAAATTTTGATTTCCTTTTTCAAAAACAGCTTTGTAGAATGCTACTCCATTGGTGGTTTTTTGAAATTCCGAAGTTTTCCATTTTCCAAGTTGATTATAAAGCATCGAAGACACTTCGACGATTTGACTTTCTGAAACTTGTTTCTGAAAGTCCGTAGTTGTTAGTGCGTATAAAGCTTTGTTGTTTTTTTCATTGAAAGTGGTTTCGACTAATTTTCGTACCGAATCTATTTTGACCGAAACGGCTTGGGAAAAGCCTGCAAATGAGCTTGTCAATAATAAAATTGTGAGTAAAGTTTTCATAATGTACGTTTTGTTTTGTGGTTCAATTTAGACAAGAATTTTTAAATGAAAGTTTTAATTTTGACAAATGGTAAAATTAGTGGCCGAAAATTAAAAATCATAAATAAAACTAAATTTAACTGTAATAAGTTGATATTCAAAGTCTTGTAGTTTTAAGCTTGGCTTGACTTTATAAATTACTTGGTAGTTTTGCGAAGTTTGGCGTTATTTGTTTTTCAATCCGTGTATGTGATTTTCGGCGAACATGATGTTCGCACCACAAAAAGTATGTCATTAGAAGTATTTCTTAAAGCAATTCAAACTGAAATTGCTAGTACAAAATACGGCGATAGCCCCGTTGAACTCTACGAACCCATCGAATATCTGATGTCGCTTGGGGGCAAAAAAATGCGTCCATTACTCACCGTAATGGCAACAAATATTTTTGTGGATGATTGGCAAAAATCAGTAAAACCTGCTCTTGGCGTGGAGGTTTTTCATAATTTTACGCTCATGCACGATGATATTATGGATGCCGCTCCATTGCGTAGAGGAAAGCCAACGGTGCATGAAAAATGGGACACAAACGTGGCTATTCTTTCGGGCGATGTAATGCTTGTATGTGCGTATGAGTTAATGACGGCTGTTGATGATAAAATATTCAAACATGTAATCAGAAGATTCAACCGCACCGCGGCAGAAGTGTGTGAAGGGCAGCAATGGGACATGAATTTTGCGATTCGAAATGATGTTACAGAAGAAGAATACATCAATATGATTCGCTTAAAAACATCGGTTTTGCTCGGTTTTGCCTTGGAATTGGGTGGTTTGATTGCCGAAGCAGGCGAAGAAGCTACACAACTATTATACGATTTCGGAACAAACATTGGCATTGGATTTCAGCTAAAAGATGATATTCTGGATGTTTATGGCGACCCCGAAAAATTTGGTAAACAGGTTGGTGGAGATATTATCGAAAATAAAAAAACGTGGCTTTTATTAAAAGCTCTCGAATTAGGTAAAGGTACGCCACAAGAAACTGAACTACAAGCGTGGATTGATGCTAAAGAGTTTGATAAAGAAGAAAAAGTAAAGGCCGTAAGAACCATTTATGATAAGTTGAACATCAGACAATTGGCAGAACAAAAAATGAATGCGTTTTTTGATAAAGGTTTAGAAGATTTAGAAAAACTCAATGCTTCGGCTGAAAGAAAACAGCCTTTGATTGAACTTACCAAACAATTAATAGAAAGAGAATCTTAATTAAGGAAGGCTTCGCTCCAAGCGAAGCCTTCCTTTGAAACAAACAAATGGAGCAACTAACTGCAAATTTATTAATCATCATCGTCACGGTAGGCGTGAGTCTTTATGCACTGAGCAATCCGACCATGCTTTATAGTTGGATGATGAACCCCAAAGCTATTGACCGAAACCGAGAATACCATCGTTTCGTTACTTCAGGCTTTGTTCATGCCGATTTCATGCACTTGTTTTTCAATATGTTCACTTTGTATAGTTTTGGTGATTTTATTGAGCAAGTTTTTATCCAAAAGTTTGACAATGACCCTCGCCTAGGCTCAGTTGCTTATGTGATTTTCTATGTAGTAGCAATCGTAGTATCTGATTTATCTACATTTTTCAAGCATCGCAAAGATGGGAATTATAATTCACTCGGAGCTTCGGGGGCGGTTTCGGCAGTAATTTTTGGAGCAATTTTATTCATTCCTACTGCGAAACTGGCGGTATTTTTCATTCCAATGCCCGCTTTTATTTTTGCAATACTTTATTTAGCTTTTACCTACTACGAAATGAAGCGAGGTAATGGTTATATCAATCATTCTGCCCATTGGTGGGGAGCTGTGTTTGGAGTGGTTGTTATGATTGCAATGTACCCTGAAGTAGTACCAAGTTTTATTAGTCAAATTGCTAATTGGCGACCGTTTTGATTGATAATTAGCTATTGATTATTTGTTTTGTAAGATGCTTTTATTTAGTTTTTACTCAATCTTATAATCTTGTAAATCTTTTAAAGCGTGCTTAAAATCCTTCAACAGCCTTATCCTTTTGGCGAGAAATCAAACATCCGTTTGCTTATACAAAGTATTGGAGAAGGTACTTTTATTGCCTTATTCTTAATTTTATTTCAGCCTTTAGGAGTTTCGGATTGGAATGACTCCAACAAGCTTTGGTATTTGGCGTGTTACGGACTCATTACTGTTTTTTGTGGCCTTGTTTTACGTTTTGGGATATTCAAAGTTTTTCATAAATACCACAGCGAAACAACTTGGAATGTTGGAAAAGAAATCCTTTCAATTTTATTGCTTATATTGATGATTACTGTCGTCAATGTCTTTTTTAGTAATATTGCTTTCAACCTCAATATTAGTTTAAAAAGTTTTTTTTGGATGCTGATTGGCGTAATGATTATCGGCATTTTTCCCGCTACTTTTGGCGTGATGCTCAATTATATTGTTCAGCTCAAGAAATACAATCAACCAATTGTGGTTCATTATCAAGCACCAGAAGTATTTTTGGATGAAAAAGTTGATGAAAATAAATCACAGAACACTGCACGTATAAAATTAATAGCCGAAAACGAAAAAGATTCAATCGAGTTAGGTACAGATGCTCTTTATTTTATTGAATCATCGGATAATTATTCAACGGTTTTTTACGAAAAACACGGAAAACTACAAAAGGAGTTATTGCGAAGTAGTTTGACACGTCTAGAAAGTCAAATCTCGTCCGAAAATATCGTGCGTTGTCATCGTTCATTCATTGTTAATCTTGATAAAGTCGAGAAAGTAACGGGAAATGCACAAGGCTATAAACTTCACCTCAAATCTCCCGAATTGCTCGTGCCAGTTGCCCGAAAATATTCAGAAATTATTGAAAGATTGAAATAAACCTTTGATAATCATCCCAAGTGCTTGTCAAATCGCCCTTTTCTTTGTCAAACTTCCCAACTGTTTGATAATCAACCCTTTGATTGGTGTAGTTTTTTGAACTGCTCTACATTTGTGTCATTCAATAACGCAAATAAATACTCTTAAAATATGGAAACGCTCATCTACAAATCTTCAATCGCTGTTCATGTTTTGTGTGGAATCTTATCATTGGCTGCTGGTTTGGTTGCCATGATTGCCAACAAAGGCGGCAAAGTTCATAATCGTGCGGGTATCATTTTTTATTGGTCAATGTTTATCATATTCCTTACGACGACACTCTTTTTCATACTTTATCCAACCAACTTAAAATATCAATTTTTCTTAGGAATCGGTATTGTGAGTTTTTATCCAAACTGGTCAGGTAAAAGAATGTTAGCCATGAAAAAAGGCTTAAAACCAACTTTTCTAGATAAAATTGGTGCATGGTTGATTGGCTTTTCTGGTGTTTGCATGTTGGCTTATGGCGTTTATTTGACCGCTAATCCATCCAAAGGGTTTGATTCTCTTAATATTCTTTTCTTTGTGTTTGGAATAGTAAGTTTATTAAATGCCTACGGAGATTTCAAGTTCTATTTAGGTTATGTAAAAGCCGAAAAAATGCATTGGTTTTTTGCTCATGCTGGCAAAATGATGGGAGCTTATACAGCAGCAATCACGGCATTTTGTGTAAATATTATACCAAGATTTATGCCCGAAAACACGCCATCTTTTGTGTTTATTATTACTTGGACAGCACCAGGAATTATTCTCGGAATTATATCTGCTCGTATTATCAAGAAATATAAAACAAAATTCAAAATCGAAGCAAAACCAAGTTTTTCCGCTAAAACCAGACAACTTTTCGCTAAGAATGTTTAGTCTAAAAACTAATCGTGGTACGCTATGAGTATCACGATTAACATTTATTCCGCAAAATTCAGATTGTTCATTAGTATAATCAATCGTAATTTTGACGAAGATTCAAGATAAGGTTTTTTAATCTATAAGAGAAAATTCTTATATCCCGAATCTCGTATGCGGAACGCCGCTCGCTCAAATCTAAAAACAAGATGGAAACTGCAGACAATCAAGAAGTTATAGATTACCACCGAATTGAAAAAGCAATTCGGTTTATTGAAGAAAACTTCCAAAATCAGCCAAGTTTGAAAGAAATTGCTGAGCACGTAGCACTCTCAGAATTTCATTTCAATCGACTTTTTTCAAAATGGGCAGGCACAAGTCCGCAGCGTTTTATGCGGTTTTTGACCAAAGAATTTGCCAAAGAGAAACTCGCCGAAAGTACTAATTTACTCGAAGCAACTTTCGAGTCAGGCTTATCGAGTTCGAGTCGTTTGCACGATTTATTTGTAATTTATGAGGCCATGACTCCTGCTGAATTTAAAGCAAAAGGAGCTGGACTAACCATTCATTACGGCATTCATGAAACACCTTTTGGCGAATGCTTAATTGCCACCACCGAGAGAGGAATTACCGATCTTAGATTTCTTGAAGGTGAAAGTAAAGGATTGATAATTAAAGAATTACAACAAGATTTTGAAAAAGCTATACTCATTTTTGATAATAAATTAACGAAGCCATTTATTGAACAAATTTTCTACGAAACCACCAACACAAGTGCACCAATTTCACTCTTGTTACGGGGAACAAATTTCCAGATAAAAGTTTGGGAAGCACTGCTGAAAATTCCGTTTGGTCAGATGGTAAGTTATGAAACTATTGCCAAAGCCATACAAAAACCAAACGCCCAAAGAGCCGTAGGTACAGCCATCGGAGGCAATCGACTTGGCTACATTATTCCATGCCACCGAGTGCTGCAAAAAGTAGGTGGAATTGGCGGTTATCGCTGGGGAACGACTAGAAAAAAAGCGATTTTGGGCTGGGAAATGGCAAAACTATAAGCTTCAAACCAACCCAAATAGCTATTATTTATCTTTTTGTTTAAATCAAACCTACAAAAAATAATCGTGTACATCTTGTAAATATTTTTAATTCTTCTATATTTGCGTAATCAATTACGTAACTAATTACATAATGCAGGATGTTTTTTCAAAACTTGGGCCATTAATCATTGGCAGCAGACTCAAACGCATGAGCGATTATATCATGCGAGCGGGAGCGGAGTTTTATACTAGCAAAGGTGTCGACTTTGAGCCAAAATGGTTTCCGCTTTACTATTTGCTTTCACATGAAAAGGAGTTAGGCATTATGGATATTGCCCAAAAACTCAATATTTCGCACCCTGCTGTTATTCAGTTGGCTAAAGAATTAGAAAAAAAGGGTTGGGTAACTTCGACAAAATCAAAAGAAGATGCCCGAAAAAGATTATTGAAACTTAGCAAAAAAGGAATAAGCCTTTTACCTCAATTGCAATTAATTTGGGACGATATTCGAGAAGTAAATAGACAAGTTGTTGAGTCTCAATCGACCAATGTTTTGAAGGCTTTGGAGGAAATGGAGGTGTTTTTTGCTTCAAAATCTTATACCGAACGCATGAAAGAATTTCAAGATTCAAAGAAAAAATAAAATATTTAATCATCTGCACAGAAATAAAAATAGTATTTTCAAAATAAATAAACGGTGAAAATTTCAGATAATTAAGTTATGAATAATAATACTTTAGATTTTAGTCAAGAAGAGTTTAGTCAGATTTTGGCCAAAGCCTCCTCAATGATTCTCGAAAAATATGCAAATCTTGATTCAATTAAAGGGTTTAATGTAAACTCACAGGAAGAGGTTGAAAGCTGGTTTGACGAGCCTTTACCACGAATTGGAAAAGATAGCTTTGAGCTTCTCGACGAAGTAAAAACCAAGGTTTTTGATAGTGCAACAGGCAATTTGGGTAAAAATATGTACGCCTACGTGATGTCGGGCGGAAACCAAATTTCAACAGTAGCTGAGTTGCTTCTTTCTACCGTCAATCAAAATAATACGAAATGGCATTTAGCCCCAGCTATGACCGAAATTGAAAAACGTGTCATCAAATGGGCCGCCGAAATGATAGATTATACGCCCAATGCTGGTGGGGCAATGGTCAGCGGTGGTTCGGAAGCAAATTTGGCGGGTTTGACAGTTGCCCGAAATATCTTTTTCAAGAAATTTGATATTAAACGTAATGGACTTTTCGGAATGAAACCGTTTATGGTTTACTGTTCGAAAGAAACACATAATTGCACGGATAAAAGTTTGTCATTACTTGGAATTGGCACAAATCAACTTCGCCGAATTGATGCAAATGCTGATTTGACGATTGACCTAAATGCACTCGAACAGCAAATTCAAGCAGATATTGCCAATGGTTTTATGCCTTTTTGTGTAGTAGGAAACGCTGGAACGGTAAATACTGGTGCAATTGATGATTTGGAAACGCTTTCGTTAATTGCCAAAAAATACGAAATGTGGTTTCATGTTGACGGTGCTTATGGTGGTTTGGCTTCGGCTTTGCCTTCAATCAAACATAAATATGCAGGTTTAGAAAAAGCCGATTCGATTGCCCTAGATTTTCATAAATGGCTATATCAGCCTTTTGAGATTGGTTGTGTTTTGGTACAAGATTGGAGTAAAATGCGAGAAACTTATTACAAAGAAGCTGATTATTTGGCTACCGAATTACAAACAAATGCCCATACTCGCTTGGAATTTAATGAACATTATTTTCAGCTTTCACGAAATGCTAAAGCATTTAAAGTTTGGTTGTCAGTAAAAACCTATGGTTTCGACCGAATCAGGGATATGATTCAGAAAGACATTGATTTGACCAATTTTTTAATAAAACTCGTTGAAGAATCGACCGATTTTGAACTGAAGTCGAAGGCAGATTTAGCAGTGGCGTGTTTTAGATATAAAGGAAATCTAACTGATAGTGAAGCAATTAGTGAATTAAATCAAAAACTTATTCCTGCTCTCGAAGCCGATGGAAGAGTGTTTATTACGAGTACAAAACTGAATGGAGAGTTTGTGCTTCGGGCGTGCATCATCAATCACCGAAAAACCGAAACTTCGATAGCGTATTTATTGGATACGATTCGTGATGTGGCTTCAAAATTGCAAAATGCTTAAAAAAACATGCATAAAATAGAAATTATCGAACTCGACCCATATAATGAAGCCCAGAAGTTGGCTTTTAAGCAAATCAATTATGAGTGGATTGAAAAATATTTTAAAGTAGAAAAAGGTGATTTAGCCTCACTTGAAGACCCTGAAAAATATTTTTTAGCTACGGGCGGAGCCGTACTTTTGGCACGTAGAGGTGAGGAGTATCTTGGTACTTCGGCACTAAAACCAATGGGCAATGATGCCTATGAACTTTGTAAAATGGGTGTAATTGAGGCAGCTCGTGGCTTAGGAATCGGCAGACTGATTGGTGAAGCTGCTCTTAAAAAAGCCTATGAGTTGAAAGCAAAAAGAGTATATCTCGAAACTAATTCGAGCCTAAAGCCCGCACTGACTCTTTATGCAAAATTAGGTTTTATTCGCATTGAAAATTTTACGTCGCCTTACGAGCGTGCCGATGTGGCTATGGAGGTTTGGTTGTAAATTAATTTGAGAATTTGTTCTATAATTCCAGTTTGTCACAAAGCCAAAAAAACGGTATCTTTGAGCTTTTAAACACAAAGATTCTAAGAAAATGAGAAAAAAAATCGCCGCTGGTAATTGGAAAATGAACAAAACTTTTGAAGAAGGCCAAATATTGCTTTCGGAAGTTGTAAATATGGTAAAAGACGAAGTTGTAAACCCAAACGTAGTGGTTGTGCTTTGTGTGCCTTTTCCTTATTTGAGTACTTTTGGAAAATTGATTGATACTGATAAAGTTTCGTTGGGAGCTCAAAACTGTTATCCAAAGGCTTCGGGTGCATATACAGGTGAAGTTTCGATTCCGATGTTGAAATCAGTTGGTGTTGGCCACGTAATTATTGGTCATAGCGAGCGTCGTCAGTATTTCGCTGAGTCTGATGCGTTTTTGGCTGAAAAAGTTGATGCAACTTTGGAAGGTGGACTTACACCAATTTTCTGTTGTGGCGAAACTTTAGAGCAACGCAACGAGGGCATTCACTTCGACTTCGTTCGTGGACAAATCACAAATAGCCTTTTCCATCTTTCGGCGGAAGATTTACAGAAAACAGTGATTGCCTATGAGCCAATTTGGGCAATTGGAACGGGAGTTACTGCTTCAAACGACCAAGCACAAGAAATGCACAAGATTTTAAGAGATCATTTGGCATCAAAATACGGTCAAGAAGTAGCTGACGAAATTTCTATCCTTTATGGTGGAAGCGTAAACGGTGCGAATGCTCAAGAGCTTTTCGCTTGTCCAGATGTTGATGGCGGCTTAGTTGGCGGAGCATCGTTGAAATCAAGAGAATTTACGAATATTGCGAAGGCATTCTGAATCTAATGAATAATGGATAATTGAAAATACTAAAATGCTGATTATCAGTCCTTAAAATTTCGATTATCCATTTTTCTTTCTAAATTACTTTGGTTTATATTGAATTGCTCGTTCGTTGCTTTCGGCTAAACTTACAATCTCTTCGATGCGTTTTTGGCGTGTTTCTGCTTGTTTTGCATTGAAAAGCCATTCTAAAATTCCTCGTTTTACCGAACGTGGAAATGCGTCGAAATAAGCTTTGGCAATTGGATTTTGGTCTAATTTTTCTTGTAAATCGGTCGGACTAATGAGGTTTTCAACATCATCTAAAGCAGTCCAAGTTCCAGTTTCTTTAGCAATTTCGACCATTTTTAGGCCTGCTTCTGCCATTAATCCATGGCTCATTAGTTTCTCAATTTTTGCTTTATTTACTCTGCTCCAGTTGCTTTTGGGATTTCTTTTGGCAAAAAATTGATAATAAAACTCTTCATTTCCTTTCTTAATCGAGCTATCTATCCATCCGAAACAAAGGGCTTCATCAACTGCTTCATCATAATAAACGCTAGGTGTCTGGCTTTGCTTTTTATAGATTTTTAACCAAATATTCTTTTCAGAAACGTGGTTTTCTTTCAACCAAATTCGCCATGCGTTTCGGTTTTCAAGATAAACACTTTTGAAATCTTCTTTTTCCATGAAAACTTGAAATATTTTTTTAATTCAAAAAAACATCCTTGCAAATGAACAGTTAAAACCTTTTAGAATTCTGGATAATCGAAGTTCATTTACTTTTTGATTGTTTAGCCTTCAATCAAATGTCCGCAAAACTGAGCTTTGTTATCTAAAATTTTACCACCTCTTCGATAGCCAAGTCCGCAGGCTTCACCTACAAAAAATACGCCTGCCTGATAGCTGAATGCCGCACGAGAATTACCAGGATTATCTTTTATAAATTCAGTATATTCTTGAAAAACAGTGTTCTGTTCAAAATATTCTCCATCGGTCGAGGTTTCGGTTGTACCTGATGGCGAAATAATGCGGACATTTGCACCTTCACGGCCAAATAATACTTTTTCTACACAAGTTTTGCCTAAAATAGATTTAGAACTTGTTTCTAAAAGTAAAGGGTGATTTGGATATAATTCCCACAAAACTTTTAAAATAGCTTTCGATTGGAAAAGTAAAGTGTAGGCAGGATTCAGAATAACAGCCTTTTTGTTTTTCGATATTTCGGTTAGAATTTGAGCTAATTCGGGTTCGTCCCAGCCAATATATTCCCACGGGATGAGCTTGAACCAAAAATCATATTTTATAAAACTACCATTGCTTGAATTTTGCTTGAAAATGCCTTCTGTTGCCGAAAATTCCACATTTTCGATATAATCAAACGCTACCTCAAAACCTGCTTCTTTAGCTGCTTCGCCCAAAACTTGCATATTGGTTTCGTCTTCGGGAAAATCTTTCATTGTTGAAATCAACAAGGTTTTTTCAAAATTCGGATTCTGAAGGTGCAATTCCCTGAATTTTTCTATGAAAGTTTCATACAATGTATTGAATTGTTGGCTTTCATCCAAATCATTTGCTTTCAACGAAGCCCACTGCACAATAGCCGTTTCTGGAATACAAGTGGCAGTATCGGCATTAAATTCTATCAATTTTATTGGTTTTTCATCAATTCCACCACTTAAATCGAAGCGACCATAAATGTGCCAATTGGCATCGTTTTCCCAAGAATCTTCAATTAATTCAATCAAGTTTTCGGGAATACCGAGTTCGGAATAACGCTCGTTATCAATAACATGTTGAGCGGCTGCGATATACATTTCGTAAAGCTCATTAGCTGCATCGAAATAATTTTCTGCTTCGGTTTCTGAAACGACTACCATTTCGTTGGTAATATATGGTAAAGTGTCTTCGCCGAGCATCCAATTCCAGCCAATACTGCGGAGCGAGGCTTCTGGAGAGATTGTGAGATTTTTTAATTTCATGTTTTTGTGTATTGTAATAAATTACATTCGGAGTAAGTAGAATTGGCAGATTTTCGACTAAATGTTGTTCGGAAGTTATTCAAATACTACTTTTAGAAACCTTCTGGGCAAGCCTCCATAAGGTGAGTTTGTATTGTAAGTTGTATTTTAAAAACATCAAATTGGTTTATTAATTAAACTAAAATCAATTGATAGTCAGCAAATTAACTGCCATTGTTTATATTTCTTTCCGAAGTTTTTTAAACTTTTCTCTCAATTTATTCATAAATTCATCACCGGGGTCAGATTTTACAGTCTGATAGTTTGGGTCAGTTTCTTTCCAGATTTTTGAACCTTTAAACTTGGTATATTCATGATGCCCGATGAGATATTTTATTTTATATTTCTTTTGTAATTGTTTGATTAATAGGTAGTTGGCTCTAAATTGTTCTTCTGTTAATGGATTTTTACCACCATCTCCTACATTTTCGATACCGATTGCACAATAGTTGAGTCCGATTACGTGGCGAGCAAAAAGTGTATCGGGCATCAGATGATAAACCGTTCCGTCTCTATCAATTAGGTAATGTGCCGAAACATTGAGTTGACTAGCTTTTTGTAGTTCTTTGCGGGCGTTTGGTAATGTTGAAGAATCAAAGGCAAAGAACGATTTCTCGAATGTTGGAATGGCCGTCCAATGCACCACAACCATTTTTGGTTGAATAGTTGGTTGCGTTTGCTCAATTCCATGTCGCTGTTTAAGATACTCTACTGATAAAGCGATGCGGGTAGAATCCCAAACGATTGGTTTTTCAACAATTTTTAGTTTTTGACTAAATGATTGGTATGCGATAAGTAGCAATAAAACTATAAACGATTTTTTCATGGCTGTTTTTTAGCGATTTTGTAATGAATAGCAGGAATTTGCATCATTGCAGCCGAACCATACCACGGATGCAATTCCATTATCAACGAACCTGCTTTAATTGCGGGGTCAGTTTCACAAAGCTTTTGAGCTTCTTCAATCGTTTTTACATCAAAAACATAGATTCCTTTCAAGTCAGTATTATCGGTAAATGGCCCTGCAGCTACTAATTTACCCTCATCGGCTAAGCGTGTAATATTGGCCATGTGTGCTTTTTGTAGGTTTGTCGCCGTCACTGAGTCAATCATCAAGCGGCGTGGACCTTGTTTCAATAGAGCCAACACGTAGGTTTTCATACCATAATCATCGGCACCCAATTGCATAGCCAAAAGGCTATCAATACCAGAGCCTGCTTCGGTTGTATCTATTTGTACCACCCGCTTTTTTTCAGGAACTAGACAACTATATGAAACCGAAGCAATGGCAACAAATAAGTATATTTTGATGAAGGTTTTACGTTTTATCATTATTGCGAAAGTTTTGACTAAAATCTGCTTTTCAAAGATAAGAATTAAATGTAATATGAGTAAAATATTGAAGGCTTAAAGCAAAAAACTTCTTCTATGTACAAAATCATAGAAGAAGCTCTCTGTCGTAATTGGGTAAAGAAAGTTTTGAATTAAGGTCAACTTATGGATATTGTCTATTGACTTTTAAAAATTATCTCAACTTCAGAGTTACCAAACAAGCTACTGCCAACACGATACCGATAATCCAGAAACGAGTAACAATTTTGGCTTCGTGATAGCCTTTTTTCTGATAGTGATGATGCAAAGGTGACATCAAGAATAAACGGTTTTGTTGGGCAAATTCTAAGCCTTTCCGACGACGTTGGTATTTAAAATAGCTTACCTGCAAAATCACCGAAAGGTTTTCAATCAAGAAAATTCCGCACATCACAGGTATCAATAATTCTTTTCTAAGTGCCAAAGCTAATACCGCAATTACGCTTCCGAGCATCAAACTACCTGTATCTCCCATGAAAACTTGAGCAGGATAAGCATTGTACCATAAGAAGCCAATGCATGCCCCGACAAAGGCTGCACAGAAGATCACTACCTCGCCCGAATTCGGAATCATCATAAGATTAAGGTACTGAGCAAAAACTTTATTTCCCGATAAATAAGCAAAAACTGCTAAAGTTATACCAATAATTGCTGAAGTTCCTGCGGCTAAACCATCAATTCCATCGGTGATATTAGCTCCATTTGAAACCGCCGTGATGATAAAAATGACTACCAAAACATAAGGCAACCAAGCCAGGCTTTCCGGTAAAAAACTACCAAACATTTGATAATCAATCTCGTTGTTCTTGAAAAAAGGAACCGTTGTAGTCAAGGAATGAACTTCTGTATATTTTTGAATTTCACCGATTGAACTTGCAATTTTGCTCTTTTCATAAACTCTGATTTTTACGTAATCATTAAAATAGAGTGTCAGACCAACAATTATCCCCAAGCCTACTTGACCAATAATTTTAAATCGACCTTTTAAGCCTTCTTTATCTTTCTTGAAAACCTTGATATAATCATCGGCAAAGCCAATACCGCAAGTCCACAGCGTAGCGATTATCAACAAGACAATATAAACGTTGTCTAGTTTAGCAAAAAGCAATACTGGAATCATCAAAGATGCCAAAATAATGAAGCCGCCCATGGTTGGTGTTCCCTTTTTTTGCATTTGTCCTTGTAAACCAAGATCACGAATTGATTCTCCGATTTGAAGATTTTGTAGTAAAAGAATAATACGTTTTCCGAAGATTGAGGCAATCAAAAGTGAGAAAACGATAGCTCCCATCGCACGGAAAGTAATGTACTGAAACACCCCCGCTCCTGGGAAATTGAAAGCCTTGTCAAGGTAAGTAAATAGATAATAAAGCATAGAACATTAGAATTTATAGGAAAGTACTGGCAAAGATACTTTTTTTTGAAAACCTAAGAAATAAATGGCTAAAAAAAGTAAAGAATGAATGAAGTTTTTGCGTTTTTTGAGAAATATGATGGTTTTTTTGACAGTCAATTAAGGTGTTCGACTAATTCTTTATGATGATATCGACAGTATTATATTATATCTAAATA
>JAFEIL010000515.1 GCA_017495105.1 Emticicia sp.
ATTTGTATTCGCTACTTCCAGTTTTTCACCGAGATGGTGAAAAAGCATTCAAGGGTGATTTAACTAATATATTAAAAATTTCTGAATATTTAGGAAATCCTCATTTAAAGTTTAAAACTATTCATGTAGCGGGTACTAACGGAAAAGGTAGTACCTCACACTATTTATCAGCAATTTTACAAAGTGCTGGTTATAAAACAGGTCTTTATACTTCACCACATCTAAAGGATTATGTTGAGAGGTTCAGAATAAATGGTATATCAATCGAAAAGGCGAATATAGTGGCTTTCGTTCAAAAACATAAAAGCTTTTTTGAGGAACTTAAACCTTCTTTTTTTGAATTAAGTGTTGGAATTGCATTCGATTTTTTTGCAAAAGAAAAAGTAGATGTAGCTGTTATTGAGGTTGGTTTAGGTGGTCGTCTTGATTCAACAAATATTATTAAGCCAGAATTAAGTGTCATTACTAATATTGGTTTTGACCATATTAATATTTTAGGTGATACATTTACAAAGATTGCAAACGAAAAAGCGGGTATTATTAAATCAAATGTACCTGTAGTAATTTCTGAATATGATGAAGAAACGAAGCTAGTTTTTTTAGAAAAAGCTCATTTAACTCACTCCAAGGTTTATTTTGCATCAGAGAATCTCAAGGTTATCGAAAAAGAATGTCAATCTACTAAGTTAGTTGTTGATGTTTTTTTTGTTGAAATTGATAAGGAAACTTTATTGTTTAGCGATTTATCATCACAATTAATTGGCAAATATCAATTAAAAAATATTTCTGGAGTAATTCAAAGTATTAGGGTTTTAAACGAAATTGGATATAAAATTACGAATACTGCAATTCAAAACGGAATATCAAATGTCGTTGATTTGACTGGTTTGAAAGGAAGATGGCAAATTTTATCGGAATCTCCGCTTACAATTTGCGATACCGGACATAATGAACATGGTTTAAAAAGTGTACTGCACCAAATTTCTAATTTGCCCGTAAAGCAAAAATACTTTATATTGGGTTTTGTGAAAGATAAAAATGTAGAAGAAATTCTTGAATTATTCCCCAAAGAAGGAATTTACTATTTTTGTCAAGCTGATAATCCTCGTGTTATGCTCTCTGAGAATTTAGTGAAAATAGCTGAGTCGCATGGAATTACAGGTTATTCAATTCTCAATGTGAATAAAGCATTAAAATATGTAACCAATTTAGCCAATATTGATGATTTTATATATGTTGGTGGAAGTACCTATGTGGTTGCAGAATTAGATAATATTTAGTTTAAAATGTGCGTTCTTATTTAAAGTATATTTAATAATATAAATATTAAAAGTATTATAATGAAATATGTGTAACTGTTTGATAATTAATAATATATAAAAAAGTAGGAGAGTGGCAAGAAGAAAATTACCAAGATTTCAACACAATGCGGAATCAGAAAACGTTGTCGAAAGGGGCAAAGAAATATATACAACCATCAAAGGGAAATGGAAAGAAAAGTATTTTAAGAACTTAAATCCAATCGTACTCGAATTGGCCTGTGGTAAAGGTGAGTATACAACTGGTTTAGCCAAAGAATTCCCAAATAAAAATTTTATTGGTATTGATATAAAAGGCGATCGTATTGCTCGTGGAAGTAGGCGTGCAATTGATTTGGGCCTTAAAAATATTGCATTCTTGAGAACATCAATGGCTTTTTTAGAAGAATTTTTTGAAGATAATGAAGTTGATGAGATTTGGTTGATTCATCCAGACCCTCAGCCAAGAGATAAAGAAGAACGAAAACGCCTAACTAATAGTAGATATTTGGGTCTTTATAAAAAAGTTCTAAAAAATAGTGGAGATTTCTTTTTTAAAACTGATAACTATCCACTTTTTGAGTATTCATTAGGTACAATTCCTGAAGTTGGTTTTGAAATATTAAGACAGACAACTGATTTATATAATTCGCCATTGCTTGCTGAGCACTTTGGTATTGAGACTTACTATGAAAAACTTTTTGTTGCTAAAGGTTATAAGATTAACTATTTGGCATCTAAAAATAGGAAGAAGTAAAATAAGGGCTAAAAAAGCCCTTATTTTATTTCAAGTAATCAAAAAAACTGTCAATTATTTTGAAATCAAAGTTGCAAAATACTTTACAGTTCTCACTAATTGACTTACATAACTCATTTCATTGTCATACCAACTCACAGTTTTTACCAATTGACTATCGCCAACGGTTACAACTTTAGTTTGAGTAGCATCAAATAAGCTACCAAACGTTGTTCCAATAATATCGCTACTAACAATCTCATCAGTATTGTAACCAAAACTTTCTGTGGCTGCAGCTTTCATCGCATCATTTACTTCATCTAGAGTAACTTTTTTGTTTAAAATACAAGTCAACTCTGTCAAACTACCAGTGTTAGTAGGAACACGTTGTGCACCACCATCTAATTTCCCTTTCAATTCAGGTAATACTAAACCAATTGCTTTTGCGGCACCAGTACTATTTGGTATAATATTAGCTGCAGCAGCTCTTGCTCTTCTTAAATCACCTTTGGCATGCGGAGCATCTAATGTATTTTGGTCATTAGTATAAGCGTGAACTGTTGTCATGCTCCCTGCCGCAATTCCAAAGTTATCATTCAAAACTTTAGCCATTGGAGCTAAACAGTTGGTAGTACAACTTGCACAGCTAATAATAGTTTCGCTACCGTCTAAGATACCGTGATTTACATTGAAAACAATCGTTTTCAAATCACCAGTTGCTGGTGCACTGATAATAACCCTTTTAGCACCAGCGGTTAGGTGTGCAGCAGCTTTATCTTTATCAGTAAAAAAACCTGTACATTCTAATACTACATCAACATCATGTTCTCCCCAAGGAATATCTGCTGGATTTTTTTGAGCATATATTCTGATTTCATCTCCATTAACAACAATACTATTTTCAGTTGATGTAACAGTAGCGTTAAATCTCCCTTGAGCACTATCGTACTTTAATAAATGAGCGAGTGTAGAAGGACTTGTTAAGTCATTGATGGCCACTACATCAATTCCTTCCATGTTATAAATTTGACGATAGGCTAATTTACCAATACGTCCGAATCCATTAATTGCTACTTTAACTTTTGACATTTACGTAAAATTTTGGTTTATGTAATACATCGCAAGTTAATAAATTTATCGGATACAATAAACATAATTATGAATATCTTAAATATAAGGTAAAATCATAATGAAGTATTACTAATTAAATTAGTAATACTAACTAAATTACTAAACAAATTTAGTATTGAATACTAAAATAAAT
>JAFEIL010000135.1 GCA_017495105.1 Emticicia sp.
GTTTGTAATAGTTCTAAAATTGTGGCAGTAAAATGGCAGTAAATTTTATAAAGATGGCAGTAATACAGTTTTTCAAAAGTGCCAAATTGTACGTTAAATCAATGTTTTTATGAAAAATAAAGAAAGTTTAAATAGTTCGAATCTGGCCACCCCGACAAAATAAGTAACAAGTAGCATCAAAAGCCTCAAAATTATATGATTTTGAGGCTTTTTTGTTTATTTTATGCTATTTCAAACCATATCATTTCATATTGTATGTGCCCTATTCGGTGCCCTCATTTTTTGATTACATTTGTGCGATAAGATGGGTTAAGTATTTGATAGTCAAATACTTATGTCATTTTGTTTGATTCGCTTTGATTTCATTCTGTGTCCTGAAAATGTGTAGGACACAGGAAACAAAGCTAAATCATTTCAAACTACATCAAACAATGAATTTATGAGTAAAAGGCAAGCGACTACCTTTGGGGTGTCATTCTTCACAAAGAAGTACAAAGAAAAAGATGGAAAACTACCCATCTATGCACGAATCACAGTCGATGGCAAACGTGTAGATTTATCAATCAAAAGAGAAGTTGAGAAAGGCAATTGGGACGATGGCAAAGGCTCAGTAAAAGGCTCGAAGCCAGAAATCAAGGCTTTGAAGGTTCACATCGAGGAAATACGAAGGCGACTATTTGAGTGTTTCGACGAACTTTTCAAAGATAAAAGACTAATAACTGCCGAAGCAATTAAAAACAAATACCTGTATCCTGATGATACAGAATATACTTTATTAAAGCTTTTTGATTATCACAACGACCAGTTAGCTCACACAGTCGAGTGGGGTACCCTAAAAAATTACTTCACAACCAAAAAGTATCTCGAACTTTTCTTAAAAGAAAGATTTAAAACAAATGACGTATTTCTTACTGAAGTCAACTACAAATTCTTGGTTGACTTAGAATATTTTATCAAAGTTCAGCAACCATTGAATGAGAGTCAGAAATGTGGACACAATACCACTATGAAGCACATGGAGAGATTCAAAAAGGTTTTGAATATTGCCCTAAAAAACGAATGGTTGAAGAAAAATCCTTTTGCAAATTTCCGTCTATCTTATAAGAAAGTTGATAGAGGATTTTTGACTTTAGAAGAATTAGCCAAAATCGAAGAAAAAGTGATTCAAGGAAATCGGTTACAAAAAATCAGAGATTTATTTGTGTTTGGGTGCTACACTGGTATTTCTTACATAGATGCCATGAATCTAAAACTGATAATTTAATCATGGGCCTTGATGGAGAAAAATGGCTGGCAACTAATCGTCAAAAGACCGACGAGGCAGTTAGGCTACCACTATTACCAAAAGCTTTAGAGTTAATTGAAAAGTACCGTTACCATCCTGAATACATCAAAGCAGGTAAAATATTTCCAAGTATTACTAACCAACGGCTGAACATCTATCTCAAAGAATTAGCAGATTTGTCCGGCGTAGAAAAACGCCTTACTTTTCATATTGCACGTCATACATTTGCCACAACAGTTACGCTGACCAACGGAGTTCCTATTGAATCAGTTAGTAAAATGTTAGGGCATTCGTCTATCCGTACAACTCAAATTTATGCGAGAGTTCTCCAAGATAAATTGAGTGAAGATATGAAGAATCTGAAAGAAAGGCTTGGGCAAAAACAAATGGAGATTTCCCATCGAAAAACAGGTACATAAGCTTTTCCTGATTAGCTTTTCAACCCACCAAAAACCTGCTTATACTCAGCAGGTTTTTGGTTTTTCTGTAATCTAAACGAATGATTGAAATTGGAAAGGTTATGAAATCCACAATCAAATGCTATCTGCTGAATACTTTTTTTATTTTCAATCAACATTCGGCACGCAAAACCGATTCTTACCTCTGTTAAAAATTGAATATACGTCTTTTGAGTTCTACTTTTAAAATATTTACAAAAATTAGGCACTGACATATTCGCTACAATGGCAGCCTCTTCAATCAATATTTTCCTATGATATTGATTGAGAGTAAACTCATAAACTTTATTGATTTTTTGTGTGTCAAACTTTTGATAGGCATACACAAAAGCTTGGCTACTTAGTTGTTTTAAATTATCTGAAATCGCAATTAATTCAAGAACTTCCAAAAGGATGCAAAGTCGTTTCAGGCTATTTTCAGTATCAAATATTTTGAACATTAGAGGCACAACCTGCACTTTGGTTTCTCCTTCAATCTTTAAACCTAACGGCGAACAAGATACCGAAATGGCTATCAAACTTGGCTTAGATGGAATAATTGTCTCGAATCACGGAGGCCGACAACTTGATGCAGGACAGTCAGCTATTAAATCGCTCACGCCAATCGTAGAAAAATACAAAGGTCAAATCAAAATAATGATGTATAGCGGACTACGTTCGGGATCAGATATTGCCCGAACTCTCGCCAGTGGAGCTGAGTTTACCTTCATGGGTCGCTCATTTATGCATGGCGTTGCAGCTCTCGGAAACGAAGGTGGCAATCATACCATAAGTATGCTCAAAACCCAACTACAACAAGTAATGGAGCAAGTTTGTTGTGAGCGAGTGGAGCATTTTCCGAGGTTTTTGGTTTAGATAATACATTTATGCTTGTAAAGTGAAAGTTTGGATTAATAAATATATACCAAGCTTTCATCCGTTGATTTACCACCTGTATAAGAAATATAGGTATTAACTAAAACATTCTCTTCTATTGATTTAAGACTCGATTTTCGAATAATGAGTTCATTAGAAAGTGTCTCAACTCTTGATTTAGCATTTTTGGTATCATTCTCAATTTCATTAATGCACAATTGAGCTGCCATACTACCCATTTCAAAGCCCTTTTGGCCAAGACCTGTTACTGACGGTTCAAGTAAACCCAGTAATGGGTCGCAGCTAAATGCAACTAATCCAAATTGACTGCCGATTTGTAAACCCATTCGCTTTGCTTCAGAATAAACAGCCAGTGTAATTTGGTCGCTTGTTGCAAAAATGGCATCAGGTTTTTCACTCAAACTCATTAATTTCTGAAATCCTACTCTTCCTTCTTGATAGCTCATGCCTAATGTACTTATCAGACTTTCATTTATTTCTTTATCATACTTTGTAAGGGCATCCTTATACCCTTTAATTCGGTTTCGACAAACATTCAAATGTTCTCCACCAGTTATTATTGAAATACGCTGAAAACCAGATTTTATCAAATGCTCTGTTTGTGCAAATGCAATTGCTTCATCATTCATCATAACCTTATGCCCCGCAACTTTTTCCGCAACTCTTTCAAAAAAAACTAAGGGTATTTCTTGCTGCTTAAAAATCTTAAAATGCTCGTATTTTTTAGTTTCTTGCGATAAACAAACCAACAATCCATCTACTTGCCCAGAAAGCGATTCAACGTGCATTACTTCACGTTGGTAGCTTTCATTAGTTTTTGCAACGATGATGTGAAAACCTTTTCTAAAAGCTACTTCCTCAATTCCATTTAAGACAGACATACTAAAGTGGTGTAAAATTTCTGGAATTATAACACCAATTACCTTTGTTTTTCGCTCTTTTAGATTTTGAGCAATGATATTTGCTTTATAATTTAATTTTTTAGCCATCTTTTTAACCTTCTCGGTAACTGATTCACTTATATCAGGGTGGTTGCGTAAAGCCCTCGAAACGGTGGATGCAGATACTTCTAAAGCTTCAGCAATGTCATAAATAGTTGTATTGTTTTTCTTCATTTTAAAAATTAATTCTTGATAAAAGTAAGCTCTTTTTGACAAATTCAAAGATAAGAAAAAAAATATTTTTTCGCAACCGATTGCGGTTTCGATTGCATAAAAAAACATATTTTTTTATTTGAAAAGTACAATTATGTTTGTGCTGAAATAATTCAATTCAATCAATTTATAATCTTTTCTTTATGAAAAAAATGTACAAATGTTTTATGCTACTTATGCTACTTTCAAGTATAAGTAGTATTTGTTCTGAAGCACACGAGAGAGATAAAGCTCTCATTGCCGACATTACTATAACTGGAAAAATAGTGGCTTTAGAAAACAATGAACCCTTACCAGGTGTAAGTGTAGTAGTTAAAGGAACAGGAAAGGGTACTTCTACGGATGTAAAAGGAGAATTCACGATAGTTGTTCCTAACGACAGGGCAATTTTAGTTTTTTCTTATGTTGGCTATCTAAGTCAAGAGCAAACCGTTGGAACTCGAACGAAATTTAATATTAGTTTGGTGCAAGATTCCAAGGCGTTAGATGAAATTGTTGTGGTAGGTTATGGAACTGAAAAGAAAAGAGATTTATCAGGTTCAATTGCATCTGTTTCGGCAGATGAAATAAAAGCAACACCGATTACTTCTTTTGAACAAGGATTACAAGGTAGAGTAGCGGGAGTTCAAGTAATGCAAGGGAACTCCGCTCCGGGTGGTGCTCCTCAAGTACGAATCAGAGGGGCAAATACTGTTTTGGGTGGCAATGAGCCTCTTTACATAATTGACGGTGTACCTGTTTATAACTCTGATTTAGAAAACAACAGCAATTTAAATGTAGGTACCCAACCTTCAAATGCCCTTGCATCGATTAATCCTAATGATATTGTATCAATGGAAATCTTGAAAGATGCATCTGCAACGGCAATTTATGGTGCAAGAGGTGCTAATGGAGTAGTAATCATAACCACAAAGCGTGGACAGGCCTCAGAAAGAGGAAAAATATCGTTCGAAGCCTATCACGGCATTCAGGAAATAAGTAATAAGCTTAAATTGATGAATACACAAGACTTCATTAAGATTTTAAATGAACGTACCACAAATTTCGGAGGAGCACCAAGGTATCCAGACCCATCAATCTACACAACATCTACCGATTGGCAAGACTTCTTTTTTCGAAGAGCACCTATGAGCAACTATTCTTTGAATTTTTCTGGGGGTACCACCAAAAATCAGTACAGTATTTCGGGAAACTGGTTCAATCAAGAAGGTGTAATCCAACAAACTAACTTTAATCGTGGTTCAGTCCGGGTCAATTTAGATAACCGATTAAATGATAGATTTAAGATTTCTACCAGTTTAACTGCAAGCCGCTCAACCAATAACCGTTCATTGAATTATGTATTGATGAACGCCATGCAGTTTTCACCAATATTAAGTCCTTATGACAAAGATGGTAATTTTACAAACCTAAACACAGCGGATACAGGTGGTGAGAATCCAGTTGAAGCTCTTTATAAAACATCTGATAAACTAACTGTAGATAGGTTTTTGGGAAATGTTCTGGGCGAATATACAATCATTGATGGTTTGACATATAGTGTTAGATTGGCTTTAGATAACCTAACACAACACAACGATATCTACGTAAGAAAAGGAAGTTTCATTTATCCATCACCAGGAGCAACAGTTAAAGAAAACAAAGGAAACAATTATGTAATTGAGCATTTATTCAACTACAAAAAGATGTTCGGACAAAATCACAGAATCAATATCACTGCTGGATATACTTGGCAAGAAAATAATACAACTTTCTTCCAACAAAGTGGTACGGGATTTCAATTTGATGATTTCGGAACATACAATTTAGGAGCTGCGGCTATAACTAATCCTAATGTTTCGTTTAGAAATAAATCAACCTTACTTTCATATCTCGGAAGAGCTAACTACGTCTTAAATGATAAATACATATTTACGTTAACTGGTAGGGCAGATGGTTCATCTCGTTTTGGGGATAACAATAAATGGGGTTATTTCCCTTCTGGGGCAGTTGCTTGGAGAATTTCAAGAGAGCCATTCATGAAAAATTTAAGTTTTGTGAGCGATTTGAAGCTTAGAACAAGTTATGGAATGACGGGAAATCAGGAGATAGGTTTATATAATTCTATTTCAAGATTTAGCTCGGTTCAGGGCGTAATGGGTAGCCCATTAGTAGCTTATGTAGGTTATGTTCCCACTTCCTTAGCAAATAATGATTTGAAATGGGAAATCAATAAGCAATTTGATGCAGGTTTTGATTTATCTGTATTAAAAGAGCAAGTTTCATTGACTTTCGATTATTATCAGAAACGTACAGAAGATTTATTGGCAAATTTACCAATACCAGGTTCTTCTGGATTTTCTTCAATTTTAATTAACTCTGGTTCAATCGAGAATAAAGGGTTCGAGATTGGCTTAAAAGGCACTTTACTTCAAAGAAAAGGCGTAAACTGGACGGTAGGAGGAAACTTATCAAGAAATGAAACTAAGGTTCTGAAATTGGCAGTTGCAACAAAGCAATTCTTTGCTCCAAATATTCCTTCACCGATTGATAGACCAGTAAATATAATTAGAGAAGGAGAGGTTTTATCATCGTTTTGGGGGTATAAAGAGGACGGTTTAGATGAAAATGGTGATATCAAATATAAAGACTTGAATGAGGACGGCAAAGTTGACGGCAATGACCAAACAATTTTGGGTAGCCCTTTCCCCAATTTAATTTATGGGTTTAATTCTAACCTAAGCTATAAAGGATTAACTTTTTCAGTATTCTTTCAAGGGGTAGAAGGGGTAAAAGTGTTTAATAGTAATGACTTTATGATTGCGAACTCTATGACAAGAATCTCAAATCAACTGGAAGAAGTCAATGACAGATGGACAACTGAAAACAAGAACCCAAATGCCAAGTACCCAAGAGCAAGTACTAAGCAACTTCTGGTTTCTGATAGGTTTGTTCAAGATGCCGATTATTTACGTCTTCGCAATATTTCTCTATCATACGACCTACCAACTACTAAATTCGGAGTAAAATGGATAGATGCCGCCAAAATATATATTAGCGGTCAAAACCTTCTGACAATAACCAAATACCATGGTTATGACCCTGAAGTTAGTCAAACTGGTTCTAATTCACTTGTAAAAGGCTTGGATAGAGGGTCTTATCCTGCTAACAAAACTATCACACTTGGATTTAACTTTTCAATAAAATAAAGAATTTTAACAATGAAAAATATAAAATCAATTTTCAAAATTCCAGTACTGATATGTACTTTTTCAGTGACAATGCTTGTTTCTTGTCATGACCAACTCAAAGAAGAAGTCTTTTCGTTTGTAGCAGCTACTAATTACTGGAAAACAGAAGCTGATGCCACAGCTGGCGTTTTAGGAGCTTATGAGTCATTTTTAAGTAGCGACTATTTTGGTCGTTTCTATTTTGAATTAACTGAAATGCCCGCTGATTTTACTACTATCAATCGAAATGACACATACCAACAATTAGACCGTTGGGATTTACTGGCAAATCATCCTTTTATAGCTCAAGGTTGGAACATCATGTATCAGCAAATAAGCCGAGCAAATGGTGTCATTCAAAATGTACCCAATATAAAAATGGATGCCTCTAAGCAAAAATCAATCATTGCGGAGGCTAAGTTTATCAGGGCTTTTGACTATTTTAACATAGTTAGGCTTTGGGGAGCAGCTCCAATGCCTCTCAATGTTGTAGAAAATGTTTCAACAACCGCCCTGCCAAGAACTTCGAGTGATTCTTTATACATTCAAATAGAATCTGACTTAAAAGCTGCTGAGGTTGATTTACCAGCAACTCGTACTGGTGCAGAAGTTGGAAGAGTAACGTCAGGTGCAGCCAAAACACTCTTGGCTTGGGTGTATTTAACTCAAAAAAAATGGGCATTGGCCTCGGCAAAAGCACAGGAAGTAATTGCCAGTAACCAGTATAGGTTACTGCCAAAGTTTGATGATGTGTTCAGTGTTTCCAATAAAAACAATGCTGAAACGATATTCTCTATTCAGTTTGATGGTTCAACCAGAGGTCACGCTTTATCCTCGTACTCAAACGCAGGTGGAACAAATAATCCCTATTGTTTTCAGGGTGTGAATGTTTATTCTGTTGACCCTAAATCTGATATTTGGACAAAATGGGACAAAAATGAATACCGTAGAAATTATACTGTATATAATTCAGTCAAAGGTAAAAACGGTAATACTATAACTATTGACGCAAACTTTCCATCTTTTGGAAAATACCGTTGCCCTGCTGAAATCGGTATTAACAATAGTTTTGTGAATCCTCCCGTATTGCGTTATCCAGATGCACTTCTAATATTTGCTGAAGCCGAAGCACAAGCCAAAGGAGAGCCTACAGCCGCAGCTTATGATGCCATTAATCAAGTAAGAAGACGAGCCTACAACCTGCCAAGTAATGTACCAGATGCAACAGTCGATTTGAAAAACCTTTCATTACAAGCATTTACAGATGCCGTTATTGAAGAAAGAGGCTATGAATTTGTAATGGAATGTCATAGAATTTATGATTTGCTAAGAACGGGTACGTTCAAAACCAAAATTCAGTCTATTGGAAAACCTGCCCCACGTGGAACTCTATTCCCGATTCCACAAAATGAGATAGACGCCAATACAAAAATTGGTGCGGCTGGACAAAATCCTGGATATTGATACACTTATGCACAGGAAGTGTATCTAAAATATTTCCTGTGCTAATAATTCAGCTTAAACAAACTGAAAATTTAGATAAAACAAAGTAAGATGATGAAATTCAAGAAAAGCTCATTTAAGATTTTATTTCTGTGTATTTATGTTTTCAATGCCTCATTGAGTTGGAGTCAACAAAGCTTTACATTAAAAAACAATTCTATTGAAGTGTCCATTGATGAAAAAGGTACTTTAACAAACCTAAAAAATTATCAAACGAGTAGGAACTACGCTTCGGGTAAACCTATTTGGCGTTTGTATTTCGATAATAAAAGACGAAAAGACAATGAAATTTTAGCGAAAGACAATACGCCAACTGTAAAACAAGAGGGCAATCAACTCATCATTCGATATGAGACTTTAAAGATTAAAAATGAAACCGTCAAGATGTCTTTGGTTTTAAAAGTTTCATTAGAAGACAATCAAGTACGCTTTGCTTCTGAATTGAAAAACAATGAAGCTCATACGGTCATTCGCGAATTGCAATATCCTTTGGTGGCCAACTGTCAACTACCCGATGACCACCAACTGCTAAATACGCACTGGGGCGGACAGGTTTATAAAGACCCTAAAAAGCAAATTCGGGCAGCCAATGCTACTTATCCGCCGTATTATCCCCCTTCGCAGCATTTTCTGCAAATGGATACCAAATTTGGTGATGCAGGAGCAAGTTTGGCTTCCAACTGCTTCGCTTTTATCGGAAATACTGAGGGAGTCTATTTTGGTAGCCACGATGAAACCTTTCAAGCCACGGGGCATGGTTTGCGGCTTTATCCAAGCAAAAAATTTGTTTTTGATGAATTAGAAGCAGGTTTTTACAAATACCCAAATATACTTTACGGTGAAACTTGGTCGTGCGATGCCAATGTGATTGCCCCTTATTCAGGCACCTGGCATCAGACCTCAAAACTATACCGAATTTGGGTCAATACATGGTGGAAACACCATGAAGAACCTCAATGGGTGAAGGAAATGAAAGGCTGGCAACGCATCATTATGAAACACCAATACGGAGAGGTGCTGTTTCCTTACACTGATTTAGGCACAAGGGTAAAAACAGTAGGTGAAAGTGTCGGCTTGAATACAACACTCGTTCACGGTTGGCACAATGGCGGACATGACAACGATTATCCAAACTATATCGCTGACCCAATACAAGGTGGAGATGCCGTCATAAAAAAGCAAATCTCTGATTTCCAAAAAAATGGTGGGGCTGTTTTGTGGTATTACAGTGGTCGTTTGATTGATAAAGCCTCTGATTTTTATCGAAAAAATGGCGGCAATGAATTGGTTATTCGAGACAATACAGGTTCGGAAGTCAATGATGCCTATCGTTTTCGAGGACCAGGCACTTTTACAGGCAGTTTTGATAGCAGAACTTTTGCCGTTTCAGAATTTAGAAATCCATTGTGGATAAAAGAATTAAAAAAAATGGCAGACCAAGCCATTGCCTACGGTGCAAAAAGTGTTTTTTATGACCAAATGGGTTCAGGTGAGCAACCTAACTGGGATTTAACCAAAGAATTTCCTATTCCGACCGTAAAAACGATTGGGGTAAAAGGCAAAGTTTTGGGTGAATTGCACGAATATATTGATAAAAAAGACAAAAATGTAGCCATTGGCATCGAGTTACTTTCTGATGTAACAGCGATGCAAGTGGACTATATTCATGGCAGATATGGAGCAACCGAAGTTTTAAATCCCGATTGGGAAGCCAAAGGTGAAAAACCCCGCACGACCAATTTCATAGATTGGTTTAGATATACTTTTCCCGAAATTATCCTTTCTGACCGTGACATACGGGACGATACCGATATTGAACGCCGTGTTAACCACACTGTTTTGAAAGGTTTACGCAACGATGTGGAGATTTATCGCTGTCGGGCATTGATTGATGAAACGCCGCATTATCAAGAATATTTAACCAAAATCAATCAACTCAAAGACCGATTTAAAGACCTTCTTTTACTCGGAAAATACGTGGATATTGAGGGAGTGCAACACACCAGCCCCGACATTGAAGCACGTCGTTTTGACAATAGTGATAAAACGGCTATGGTACTGATGCAAAGTCATTTGTCATCAGCCAATACAATTTTAAAAATTCCAGAAGGCTATGCGTTTTTGGAGACAGGAAAAGTAGGCGAAGCCGACATTAAACCCAATAAAAACGATATTGAAATCACTATCAAAAAGCATGGCTTGGTGGTCGTTGTTTTAAGAAAAAATTAAGATAAAAAAATGAAAAATCATAACTCATTTAGAGCCTTTGCGTTGGCAACTCTTTGTATTATTTCTGCATATAGCTATGCCCAAAATAAGCAAATTTCTACGCAAAATGCAACGTTAACGATTGATAATCAAGGCTTATTAACTATTAAGTCAAAAGCAAACGATGAAATAGCAGTTAGTACACCTATAAAAAAGTTATGGAAACTGACGTTAAAAAACGAAAAAGAAACCAATGATTTTGGGGTAAAAAATTATGATTTTGAACCCACGCAGGAAGTAGAAATTAATCAAAATGGAAACGGAATTACGCTGGCATATAATCAAGTCAAGCAAGGCAATAGAGTTGTTCCAGTAAAGGCAATATTTAAGATATTTGTAAAAAATGAAACCTTTTGCTTTTCAGCTTCTTTGGGCAATACCGATAAAGAATGGCTTCTGAGGGAATTAACTTACCCCATTTTTACCGACATAAAAACCAAAAACAACCTTGCCAAGGTGTATTTGCCAAGTGGTTTGGGGCAATGTTTTGAAGACCCTGCCAGCTTCGGGAAGAAAAGTTTTGATTATCCCAGTGGTAGAGGTACGATGCAATGGTTTAGTATCAATACACCCAATGCAGGAATTTATATAGCCAGTCACGATGCAAGACGCAGTAAAAAGCAATTTAATGTGGGCTATTCAAATGAAGCTAAGTCGTTCAATTCTTCGGTTACTTTCCCGATTTTCAAAAACGATTTTGAAATACCCGAAGTAGTCGTGACTACTTATCAAGGAAAATGGTATGAAGCCGCCAAACGCTATCGTTCATGGTACAATTCGCAGTTTAAAATGCCTGAAATTCCTACATGGGTAAAGCAGGAAAGCGGTTGGATATTGGCTATTTTGAAGCAACAAAACGGCTATGTGATGTGGAAATACCACGAACTCGACCAACTCTGCGACATTGCCGAAAAAAATGGCTTCAAAACCATTGGACTTTTTGGCTGGGCAAATGGCGGACACGATTACCTCTATCCCAATTATATTCCCGATGATTTATTGGGCGGCAGACCTGCCCTAAAAGCCGCTATTGAACGAGCCCATAAACGAGGTTTTAAAATTGTCGTCTATGCCAACGGTACATTGATAGATGCAGGTACAGAATTCTACCGCTACGAAGGCAATAATGCAATCGCATTAAAAGAAGATAGATCTGCCTATACAAGTTCCATTCGCAAGTACAATTCTGCTACGCCCGTAGTATTTACAGAGGCTTCGTACAGTTCAAAAGTATGGCGTAAAACCATGCTCGATTTAGCCCTACAAGCCCATGAACTGGGTGCTGATGGTATTTTGTATGACCAAGTTGGGGTGAAAAATGTCGTTTTAAATTTCTCAAAAATCCAAGACCATACCTTACCCCAAGAAGCGGGGACGAAGTTTAGATACTTGATGGTGAACGAGATACGAACTACATTGAAGAAACTAAACCCTGAATTTGTGGTGATGACTGAGGGGGTCAATGATGGCGTATTCACAGATATTGATTATTTCCACGGCTGGGGCGATGGCACTTATCCAGATGCCAATGCCTTTCCGAGTTTGTTCAAATATACCTTTCCTGAATTGGTCAAAACGCAACGACATTCATCGCCAATGCTGCCTCGCTACCATGCCAATTTTGCCACCGTAACAGGACAAAGACACGAAATAGAAACCCGTTGGGAAGCTGATGTGAACTATTTGAAATATGGTAAACTGCCCGACGAAAACAGCTATAAAGACGAAGCCTATTTCGCCCCAAACCCAAAAAGTATCAACGAAATACCTGCGGACGTAGCGACCAAATATCTGTACGATTTGATTACGTTTGAAAACCAACATGCGGAGTTTTTCAGAACAGGAAAATTTATTGATGAAGAGGGTTTCACAATAACGGGACAAGACATCATGGCAAAAGGTTTTCAGAATGGTAATCGTTTGGGTATTGTGGTTTGGAATCAGCATAAAACCGAAAAGCGACCTTATCAAATCGAGGTATCAGGCTACCAACTCATTGAAAGTAAAGAACCCGAAACCGATAACAAAGACAAGGCTTTAAAGCCAAATTCTATACGTTTACTCATTTATTCAAAGAAATAATCAAGATTTAAAATGACCTTAGAATTAGAAGGAAAAATAGCCTTAGTAACGGGTGCTGCACGAGGCATTGGCAAAGGTATCGCTTTGGTTTTAGCAGAAAAAGGAGCTGATATCGTCATTAATGACAAAAAAATGAACTATGAAGGCGAAGCTCTTTCAAGTCAAATACAGGCAATGGGTCGGAAAACATTGCTTATTGAAGCTGATGTAAGCATAGAAAATGAAGTGAAACAGTTGTTTTCGGCAATAAATAAACATTTTGGTCAATTAGATATTTTGGTCAATAATGCAGGAACTTCACAAGCCAAAGACATATTTGAGGCGACATTGGAAGATTGGCAATATATCATAGATACCAACCTCACCAGTTGTTTTTTATGCTCAAAAGAAGCCATGAATCTGATGGCAAAACAACAATCTGGCAGAATTATTAATATCAGTTCGGTGGTTGGTGAACGTGGTGCTTTATTCGGGCATGTGCATTATGCGGCCACTAAAAGCGGAATGCTCGGTATGACCAAAACCCTTGCCCGTACAGGTGCTCCTTTGGGTATTACGGTCAATGCTGTTGCCCCTGGTATCATCGAAACAGAATTATTATTCAAAACACATGGTGTAGAAGGTGTTGAAAAACTAAGCTCCTCTATTCCTTTGGGATTAGGCAAACCACGTAGCATAGGATTAGCGGTTGCTTATTTGGCAGGTGAAGGAGGAAATTACATTACAGGAACTTCTATTGATGTCAATGGAGGAATAAACATGCGATAAGTGATGCAGAAAAATAACAGTTTTTACAAATGGGAATTGCTGATTTGGCTGTGGTTAGCCTATTTTTTTAATCAAGGCGACCGTCAGATTTTTAATATTGCCCTGCCTCTCATCAAAGCTGATTTAGGGCTTTCAGATGCCCAATTAGGTTTAGTAGGGTCTATTTTCATCCTGACATTAGGCGTTTGTTTTCCAATTGCAGGTTTTGTTGGTGATATTTTCAATCGTAAAAAAATAGTGGGTTATAGCCTACTTTTTTGGAGTCTTGCTACTTTTTTAACAGGTTATGGCACTTCCTTAGTGCATTTAATCATTCTTCGAAGTCTTTCGGTGGGTGGTGGTGAGGCATTTTACGCCCCCGCCGCAAATGGACTTATCGGGCAGTTTCATCAAAAATCTCGTGCACTGGCCATGTCAATCCACCAAACTTCCCTTTATGCGGGTGTGATTGTGAGTGGGGCATTAGGTGGTTATATTGCTCAAACCTACGGCTGGAAAAATACATTTTTTCTTTATGGCGGTGCAGGAGTTGTTTTGGCGATTATTCTCTTTTGGCGTTTACAACCCACTGTTTCTGTTTTGTCAAATTTGACTTGGAACGACCAAAAGCGTTTCATCAAAACGGCAACTTTGGCACTCATAAGTAAACCATCTGCTATACTGCTATGCGTTGCATTTTTATCCTTAGTGATTGTAAATGTTGGTTATACGACTTGGATGCCTACTTTTTTACACGAAAAATTCCACTTGTCTATTGCCCAGGCAGGTTTCAATTCCATGTTTTATCATCATGTTTTTGCCTTTGCAGGAGTTATCATCGGTGGTCTTCTTTCTGATAAATTAGCCTTAAAAGCCAATCAATATCGCCTGATTATTCAATGTTCTGGTTTATTGCTTGGTGCACCTTTTATTTATTGGATGGGTCAGGCTGACAGTACCTTGATGACTTATGTTGCACTTTCAGGATTTGGCTTTTTTAGGGGTTTTTATGAAGCCAATCTCTATGCTACGCTTTTTGCAGTCATTGAGCCAGCCTATCGATCTACATCAGTAGGGCTGTCGGCCATGTTTGCATTTATCATCGCATCATTGGTTCCTTTTTTGCTGGGTTACCTAAAACCCAGTTTAGGTCTTGCCAATGGACTTTCGGCTTTAAGCATATCCTATTTAATTGGGGGAATTGTTATTCTGATTTCCTTGAGATACTTTTTTCAAGAAGACAGTCAGCTAAAAATGGAAGAAGTGTAAAATCTTATTTACTCAGACTAAAGGCTATGAACGTAATATTTAACTAAATGCAATTATAAAAAAACACAAGCATCAATAAATACTTTACAGATACCCTTTAGTATTTATTTCTTGTAATACTTTACACAACAAACAATTGTTAAGATTCGATTCAATCTGTACGTTTAATTCTATTTTTATGAAGTACATTATTAATAATATCACGAGAATTCATCTCCTCGTTTTAGCATTATCTTTTTTTTGTTATCCATCATTTGGACAAAACATTCAATTCGAGTACGAAAAAGTTCCACTAAATAGTGGGTTTAAAATGGATGATTATTGGGTTTGGTGCGGCTCGATGATCAAAGTTGACTCCACATATCATTTATTTGCATCTCGTTGGCCAAAAATTGGGACTTTTCCCGAAGGATACAGACAACATTCAGAGATTGTGCGTGCAACTTCAAAATCACCACTTGGCCCATTTGTGTTTCAGGAAGTCGTTGTTGGTGAACGAGATAGTTTATTCTGGGATTCGAATATGGCACATAATCCTACTGTGTATAAAATAGACAATAAATATGTGCTTTTTTATATTGGAAGCGATTTTACCAGCTATCAAAAAAATACCAGAGAACTGTTGCGGCGTGTAGGTTATGCCGAATCTCAGTCTATTAATGGACCATGGGTGCGTTCTAATAAACCATTATTAGATTTTGAGTCAAACAACCCCTCTGTTTTGGTCGATGGTTCTAAAGTGAAGATGGTTTTTCGAGACAGAGAATTAAAGGTTTCTTTGGCGGAAGCACCCAACTATAAAGGGACATATTCAATTGTAAATAAAAATGTATGGCCAAGTGCTAGATTAGAAGATTTTTATCTTTTTAAATCTCAGAATAAATATCATATTGTTTGTGAAGATAATACTGGAGCTGTCTGTGGGCATGAAAGATGGGGAATTCATTTGTATTCAAAGGACGGGGTTTCGAATTGGATGAAATACAATCCCTTAATTGCCTACAATCATGATATTTTATTGGAAAATGACTCTGTATTACATTGCGTTAGAAGAGAAAGACCACAATTCTTGATTGAAAATAATAAAATCACCTATTTAATCAATTCGGTTTATGATGGTCATAATTCGTGGTCTCAACCGGTTAAATTAAAGCATCCTATTAAACTAGACTGATTTACCTTGCTATTTAAAAACGAATTCGGATTTAAAACAAATCTTTGATAATTGATAATCTATGTTGAAAGTATTTCTAATAAATGTTTGCTTATTTGTTTTAAGTAATCATTCAGAATCACAGACCCGTTATCCAATTATCCCGTACCCAAACAAATTGGTCGAAGCGGAAGGTGAATTTGAATTCAAAGGGAAATTGAGCTCCAATTTTGACAGTTCCTTTAAATCCGAGATGGAAACAGTAGGTAAGATATTGGAAGAGGAATATTTTTCACGGTTAGTACCTTCAAAAAACGGTGATTTGGTTGTCAGGCAAAATAGTTCGATGGGGAAAGAAGAATACAAACTGACAGTTACCAAAAATAAAATACTGATTGAATCCAGTTCTGGGACAGGATGTTTCTACGCTTTCCAAACCATACGCCAACTGATGAAACTAACAGGAAGTGGAACTTATCAGATTCCGGTTTGTACTATTGAAGACAGTCCGGCCTTTGCATGGCGTGCATTCATGCTTGATGAAGCACGAAATTTCAAGGGGAAGGAAGTTGTAAAAGACCTGCTTGACCAAATGGCACATCTCAAAATGAATGTGTTTCACTGGCATCTGACCGACGATCAGGGTTGGCGTATCCAGATAAAGAAATACCCATTACTAACAGAAGTAGGAGCATGGCGTGATAGTACAAGGTTGAGAAAAAACCTTTGGCGAGATGAACGCTGGCATTGGGACGATACTGGTGTTTATTCAGATCAATCCCACGGAGGATTTTACACACAGGATGAAATCAGGGAAATTGTGGCTTATGCAACAAAAAAACACATTACCATAGTTCCCGAGATCGATATGCCGGGTCACGCAATGGCTGCTATTGCAGCATATCCCTGGTTGGTTTCAACAG
>JAFEIL010000086.1 GCA_017495105.1 Emticicia sp.
CTCTACCATTAGATCATGAAACGTTATATACTCGGTTTACTCATATTCGCCTCCTACACAACATTTGCACAAAACCAATACTTTGTACTTTTCAAAGACAAAGCAAATTCGCCATACTCGATATCTCGACCAAAAGAATTTCTTTCTGACCGCTCAATTAAACGTCGTACGAATCAAAAAATAGCAATTACTGAGCGTGACCTCCCTCCCAACCCAAGCTATTTATCCGAAATTGCTAAAGCTGGGGCAAAAATATTATATAAATCTCGTTGGATAAACGGTGCTTTGATTGAGACAAATGCAGCGACTTTAACAAAGATTCTTAATCTTACATTTGTACGTGGTTTAGAAGGAAAAGGCGATATTAGAAATACGCGTTTGAATGACCAAGTTCAAATCACAAATACAAAAGACAAATTTGGAAACGAAGGCATTTTAGATAATGGACTTTCTCAAACTCAACTTGCGATGCTTGGTGCAGATAAAATGCACACAAAAGGCTTCCGTGGCGAAGGAATGCTAATTGGGGTTTTAGATTCTGGCTTTCTGAATGCCAATAAATTGAGTTTTTTCAATGATTTATTCAATGATAAAAGAATTATAGGCACTTGGGATTTTGTCAATAATGAAACAAACGTTTACAATGATCACAATCATGGCACAAATGTTTTATCTTGCATGGCAGCTTTTGAAAATAGTCGAATCGTAGGCACAGCCTACAAAGCAAGTTATTTATTGTTGACAACCGAAGACGTAGCCTCGGAAACAAAACGAGAAGAAGCCAATTGGCTTTTCGGTGCAGAAATGGCTGATAGTGTGGGTGTTGACGTAATTAATACTTCACTAGGTTATACCGAATTTGACAATCCCACTCAAAATTATAAATATACAGATATGAATGGTGACCGTGCACTAGCTACGCGTGCCGCTGACTGGGCTGCTCAAGCAGGAATTTTGGTAGTTGCGTCGGCTGGAAATGAAGGTAATGGAAGTTGGAAGTATATAGGGACACCCGCCGATGCCGATTCAATTATAGCCGTTGGTGCAGTGAGTAGTTCACAAAATATTGTTTCCTTTAGTTCATTTGGACCATCTACTGATGGACGAGTAAAACCAGAGCTATCGGCTCAAGGAGCAAATACAACAATTGGCAATACCAATGGAACTGTCGGATTAAGTAGTGGAACCTCATTTTCATCGCCTTTGATGGCTGGTTTTGCAGCGAGTTTTTGGCAAGCATTTCCGAGTTTAACCAATATGCAGGTTAGAGAACTTTTGATTCGTTCGGCAAGTCAATATACAAATCCCGACAATCGTTTAGGCTATGGAATACCAAATTTCGATAAGGCTTATGAATTGGCCGAATTAGAGGCTCTTATAAATGAATTGAAAAAATCAGGGCAAGAAGTGATAGTTTTCCCAAACCCAATCAATGATGGTGCAAGCACGAAAGTTTGGGTTTTGAAAAATGATGCAGGTATAAACTTTGAATACTCGATAACTGATTTGACAGGACAAATACTTTGGAATTTGAGTACAAAAGAAAGTAAAATCACACTTCCGGCTATTAATGATTTGCCTATTTCAAATGTAATTTTGAAAGTAACTGCAGAAAATCTAAAGTATTCGACTAAAATAGTCAGATAAATTTTATAAAGACCTATAAGGTTTTGAAACTTCCCAACATTCAAAACCTTATATTTTTCTTACAAAATTTTCCTCACCATTCTCATAATCGACTCAGAATCATTGTGTTCAGAGGTTTTTTCGAGCGAAACCCACGCCAAATCGTTCGATTCTTCCGTTATGATTAATTGCTCGTTCATATCGGCTTCAATCAAAAAACGAATATCGTAATGATAGTGTGCTGGAATACCTTTCCTTTCTGGTATCTGATGTACGTCAACATCATATACTTCGCCATCAACAACTTTGAAATTTTGGAGTCCAGTTTCTTCATTAGCTTCCTTCAAGGCAACATTCAAAACATCGGTCTCGCCATCACAATGACCTCCTGGTTGAAACCACTGATTTAGTTTTCGGTGATGCATCATCAATACATGGGTTCGTGCATAATTTACAATCCAAGCCGAACCAGTTACGTGGCCAATTAATAGTTCACGCCTAAAACAATCTTCATTCGTTTTAACAAATTCAATCGTTTCATTTCTCATTTTCAACTCGTTTTCATCAATCGGTGAATGCTTTTCGAGCAAATCAAGTAATATCTTTCGGTGCATTTTTGGAGTTTTATACGTAGATTTGCACGAATTTAGTTCATCAAATCAACAAAATCAGTCTAACTAATGAAAAAAATTGCTCTATTGGCACTAAGTTGCTTATTATCAGGTACTTCAATTTTTGCACAAATCACCCCAGCTCCAAGTCCAGGAGCAGCTATTTCGCAAGTGGTTGGTGTAACCAAAATCTCAATTGATTATTCTCGTCCATCATTAAAAGGTCGTGAGATATTCGGAAAACTAATTCCTTTCGATAAAGTATATCGTACAGGTGCGAATAGTTCTACTAAAATCGAAACAACCGGCGACATTACGGTTCAAGGCCAGGTTTTAAAAGCTGGAAAATACTCAATCATGTCAATTCCAACTCAAACAAACTGGACAATTATCTTTAGTAAAAAACTTGATGTAACCGAACAAAATTATTCGTCATCTGACGATGTTTTGCGTGTAACAGCTCGCCCGCAAGATATTTCATCAGTAGAAACTTTAACTTTCGATTTTTCGGATGTAAAAGATGATGCAGCTATATTAAGTTTTTCGTGGGAAAAAACTAAGGTTTCATTAGCAATTGGTGTTGATAATGTTGCTGCTATCGAAAATGCAGTTACACAAAAAAACAACGAAGCTTCAAATACATTCCAACAGGCAGCCGATTATATGTTGCAAAAAGGATTGGATTTAAACAAAGCATTAGGTTTGGTTGACAAATCTTTGGCTTTGCGTGAAAACTTCCGTAACAATTGGATTAAAGCACAAATATTAGATAAACTTGGAAAATCTTCGGATGCCCTTGGTTCTGCATTAAAAGCTCAAGCTCTTGGTTCGGGTGATGCTTCCTACCAATTTTTTAAAGATGGTATCGAAAAAGGCATCATTGAAATCAAGTCAAAAATCCCTGCTGCTGCTCCTGTAGTAGAAACTCCTAAGAAAAAGAAAAGCTAATTCCTCCCTTAAGAGTGTGTTTTGGAATTTGATAAAATTGTAATAAAACGAGAATCGGTGTAACTTTGGTTTAATCAGAACTAAAGTAAATGAAAAATAAATTTCAAGAATTCACCGATTCTCAATGGCAAGTTATTGAGAAAATACTTAATGACCAAAGAAAGCGTAAGCATAGTTTAAGAACGATTATAAATGCGATATTTTTCATAAATAATACAGGTGTTCAATGGCGAAATTTGGATAGTAAATATCCACCATGGGAAACTATTTTTTATCATTTTACTCAATTTAAAGTACGTGGTGTTTGGGAAGAAATTCTTGATTCATTGGTAGTATTGGAGCGAAAAAGACAAGGAAAAGAAGACTCTCCAAGTCTATTAGCCATTGATAGTCAGTCAGTTAAGAAAATGCAATTTATTAAAGAAGAAACAGGTATTGATGGTGGCAAAAATGTAAATGGGCGAAAACGAACGATACTCGTTGATACTTTAGGACTACCCTTTTCAATTAAGGTTACTGCTGCAAATATTTCAGATAATCAAGCTGGCATATTAGCAGTAAATTTATTGAAGGGAAAAGTGCCAAGATTACAAAAAGTCACAGCGGATATGGGTTACAAAAATACATTTCAAGAATATATTGAATTAAACTATAAGTGGGAGGTAGAAATTGCACAAAAACCAGAATCAACGAAAGGGTTTATTCCACAAAAAAATCGTTGGCAGGTCGAAAGAAGCTTTGGTTGGCTAAATTTTAGGCGAAGGCTATTTAGGGATGTAGAAAAAACGATACTTTCAGCTGAGGCTATGTTGCAAATCGCATTTATCTCATTCATTATCAATAAGTTATAATTCCAAAACATACTCTAAGCTCGGCAACCAGTTTAAGGTAATTTCGGTTGATTTGGCATTCCGATTCGCTGGTTTCGGCTTAGCTCAACTACCGAATGCATTAACAATTGTGGCACGACTTTTCAGTTGTGCCACAATTGTTTTTAGACTTTATGAAAATAAATCCGTCAATATTATTGATAAAAATTCGTTAGCTTTGAAAAACAATTACCTCCATGCTAAAACATTTTTATTCAATTTTATTTTTAATAAATTTTGTTGCTTTCAGTCAAGAAAAAGCCCTAAGGTTTGAAGATTATATTTATGAAGCAAATATAAAAACACTACTTCTGTATCCATTGGTAGGCCAAGCTCATGATGCAGCTCGTTCACTCAGCCCTCCAGTACTATCACTCAATGATTCAAAGAATCTTTGGCTCGAATTCGACGATTTGAATGCCGATTACGAACAATACCACGTAAAAATCTTACACTGTACCTACGATTGGAAGCAATCTGTACTATCAGAAATCGAATATATGCCCGAATATAACGATCTGATTATCAACGACTATCAAGTTTCTAGCACTACCAAAGTGCCATATTATCATTATAAAATTGAAATCCCAAAAGTTTTGCTTTCAGGAAATTATCTGCTAGTAGCGTGGCGTGGTCGTAGAAAAGAAGACATAATTTTCAGTAAACGTTTCATGGTTTATGAACCTCAAGTTGGAGCATTCGGTACTGTTCGCCAAGCACAAGCACCATCAAAATATAAGACACATCAACAAGTAGATTTTGAAGTAAATTATGGTGGATATAGACTGATGTCACCGCGAGATGAACTAAAAATCATCATTCGTCAAAATTTTCGTTGGGATAAAACCATTCGAAATATGAAAGCTTTTAGTGTTAATGAAGGAATGTCGAAACTTGAATTTCGTTTTTTTAATGATGAAAATATATTTCCTGCGGGCAATGAATTTCGTTTTTTTGATACCCGAAGTACTAATTACAACGGCCAATATATAGCCAAAACCAAACGAGGCAAAGAAGATGAAATGTGGGTTTCTCCCCAAAACAATCGCAGCGAAACTACCTATATCGAGTCGAATGATTTTGATGGAAACTACATCATAGACAATCGAGAAGGAAATGATGGTTCGGTTGATGCCGATTATATTTACATGACTTTTGGGTTAAAAACCCATGAATTGGAAGATGTCAACGAAAAAGTTTATGTCAATGGTAGTTTCAATGATTGGCGATTAGATAAAACTAACGAAATGATTTATGATAATAATTTTGGAGGATATACAGCCACAATTCGATTAAAACAAGGGATTTATAACTATAATTTTACGACACAAAAGCCCAATAAAACCGCCGATGAGGTTTATTTTGAAGGTAATTTCGGCGAAACGCAGAATACTTACGAAATCTTTATTTATCATCGCCCAGTTACGGCACGTGCAGAAAAATTAGTCGGCTATCACACCATAGATTTTAATAAAAGAAGATAATTAGTCGCTAAAAAATTCAACTCATTCATTTCAAGAAAAAATTATGAAAACAGCCCTCATCGTTGGTGCCTCAGGCCTAATTGGAAAACACCTGACTCAAAGGCTATTAGTAAGTAATTATTACGAAAAAGTTAAAGTAATAGTTAGGAAACCGCTCAATATTATACATCCAAAACTAGAACAAATCGTAATGGATTTTGACAATTTAAATACTTCTAAAATTTTGGCCGATGATATTTTTTGCTGCCTAGGTACTACTATGAAACAGGCTGGCTCGAAAGACGCATTTTATAAAGTTGATTTCACATATCCGCTAAATTTTGCCAAAGCAGGACTCGCAAACGGAGCAAAACAATTTTTAGTTGTATCATCAATGGGAGCCGACGAAAAATCTTTGGTTTATTATAGCCGAGTAAAAGGTGAAATTGAAAAAGCATTGAGCGATTTACGTTATCCAACACTAATCATCTTACGCCCTTCAATGCTGAAGGGCGAACGTGAAAACCCACGAATGGGTGAGAAAATAGGAAATGTAGTTATGAATTTCTTTGCACCACTAATTCCCGATAATTACAAGGTAATTTCAGGTGAAAAAGTAGCCCAAGCTATGCTCGAATTGGCACAAAAAAACATCAGAAACACAGATATTTTTGAGTCGGGTAGTTTGCAAAAATTTTAATTTTTCTTTAACTTTTCAACGAAATTGAAGCCAAGCAATTATTCGATTGGCTCTACCTTATTAATGCTTTTTGAAGATACTTTTAAAACAATCAGAACTCCTGCCGAAGGAATATTTAAAGATAGAGGAAGTAAGTTTTTAGCTTACGCCTACCCTATCGAACACGAAAACGAGGTAAAACCACTGGTCGAAAATCTTAAAAAAGAACATTTTAAGGCGGTGCATCATTGCTACGCCTATCGTTTAGGACTAGACCGAAGTAATTTTAGAGTCAATGATGATGGAGAACCTTCAGGAACGGCTGGCAAACCAATTTTAAATACTTTACTTTCGCAGGACTTAACAAATATTTTGGTGATAGTGGTAAGGTATTTTGGAGGAACGCTTTTAGGTGTACCTGGTTTGATAAATGCCTATAAATCTGCAACGATTGAGGCTTTGGCAGTGGCCGATAAAATCGAAAAGACCGTTAATGATGTTTATAATGTAAGTTTTGAGTTTGTGCAAATGAATGACGTAATGAAGGTTGTAAAGGAATTTAGCTTGAAAATCAGAAACCAAACCTATGATAATCAATGCACAATGGAACTCGAATTCAGAAAAACACTGACCAATCAAGTAATCGGAAAACTTGAAAAGATTGATGGGATTGTGGTGGAGTTTTTGATGACGGTCTAGGGAAAAATATTATTAAAATAAATTTCATATTCAAATATGCACAAAAAGTATTTCAAAATTTTCTTTTGATTAAGTTACCAATAGAACGTTCTAAGACTAAATGGGCATCCATATCGCCTTGCATTGATTGCTCTAAAAATATTTAAGCATTGGTGCAAAAATGCCTGACTGACCTGTTAAAGGCTTACAAGAGTATAGGCCACAATGGAATTGCCTTTTATTGCTTCTTCTTGAAAAGATGCATAATCGAATGATTGTTGATAAAAAACTTTGTTTAAAGTAAAAATAACACTTTTGTGAAACTTTTACTTGAAACAGTTTAAACAATAGTCTCTTTAGCAAAAATGGAGTCATTCGTTCTAAAATCGAACATTTGCAATTCTATAAACATTTGAACAATTTTGAGTATTAGGAATTCTAAATCCCAACCATCTGCAAACCTTTTTCGTTAAAACCCAAAACAAAAAAATGAAAGTTGTCAATAAAATCCTCTTCGTTTCAGTAATCTCATTAATCGCTTTTAGCTCTTTTGCACAAAAGACAGTTAAATTCAAGCCCAAAGAGATTTACAAAACCAGCAGTTTGGTCATTACTCAAATTTCTGAAAATGCTTTTAAGCATGTTTCTTTCCTACAAACAAATGATTTTGGCTATGTTCCTTGCAATGGTTTATTCGTTAGAAATAATAATGAAATCATTGTTTTTGATACACCAACCAACGACAAAAGTGCCGAAGAACTAATAAAATGGGTAAGGGAAACACTTCATTGCAAAATCAATGCAGTGATTCCAACGCACTTCCATGACGATTGTTTAGGCGGTTTGAAGGCTTTCCATGACAATAATATTCCTTCATATGCAAATTACGAAACAATAGTACTTGCAAAAGAGAATAATTTCACCGTTCCGCAAAATGGTTTCAAGAACTTACTTGAATTAAAAATAGGCAAAGAAAAAATAACAGCAAAGTTTTTTGGCGAAGGACATACTAAGGATAATGTTGTTTGCTATTTTCCTAGCGAAAATATACTGTTTGGTGGTTGTTTGGTTAAAGAACTAAACGCAAGCAAAGGTTATTTAGGTGATGCTAATCTTAAAAAATGGTCAAATACAGTCGAAAAAGTCAAAAAAGCCTACCCAAAGGCAAAAATTGTGGTTCCAGGTCATGGAGAATATGGTAATCAACAATTGCTCGACTATACAATCAAATTATTCACAGTTCAATAATACACTTTCTAAATCAAAAGTTTTACTTTGTTACAAGCAGTATTAAATAGAAACTTTCATCAATAAATTTTATAATCTAAGCTTAAAAGTATCGGATTCTCATTCATACAAATACTTTCATTGTTTTATTTCAATTTAAAAAAGGAATATTTTCGTTAAATTGCCTACTCAATCAACCTCATTAAGCAATTTTACCAATGACCAAAAAATCAATCTTCAAATATTCAATATTGTCGATTCTCAGTACAATCAATTTTGTAGTAAAATCTCAAGACTGGGAAGTAATGACTCCGAAAAATACCTGCACCAATCGCCATGAAAATACCATGACAGCCGTTGGCAATAAATTGGTATTATTGGGCGGGCGTGGCATAAAACCCACAGAAATTTATGACATTAAAACTCAAACTTGGACGAAATCAGTTGAAACACCAATCGAAATACATCATTTACAAGCCGTAACATATAAAGGTGAAGTTTATGTAATGATGGCTATGACAGGCAAATATCCCCACGAAACCCCTATTCCGAATATCTATATTTATAATCTCCAAAAAGGAGAATGGCGAGTTGGCCCTGTAATTCCTAAAGACAGATTGCGTGGCTCTGCAGGTTGTGTGGTATATAAAAACAAAATTTATACAGTTTGCGGAATCTTAGATGGGCATTGGGACGGCCACGTAGCATGGCTTGACGAATACGACCCAAAAACCAATACTTGGGTAAAACTGGCCGATGCTCCTCACGTACGCGACCACGTAAGTGTAAGCGTTGTGAATGACAAAATTTATGTTGCAGGTGGCCGACGTTCAACGGCTCGAATCAACCAAGTGCTAAATTTGACTGAAGCGGCAGTTGATGTCTATGATTTAAAGCAACAAACATGGCAAACACTTCCTAATGCTTTGAATTTACCAACCCAACGTGCAGGAAATTCTTCAGTTACTTTTGGCGATAAACTTTTGGTAATTGGCGGGGAAAGTGCTACACAAGTTCCTGCTCACAGTGAGGTAGAAGCTTTTGACACTAAAAAAATGCAATGGGTGCCTTTTCCAAGTTTAAAACAAGGCAGACACGGTACTGGTGCGGCAGTTGTTGGTGGAAAAGTTTATTCGGTGGCAGGTTCGGCTAATCGCGGCGGTGGTCCAGAAATCAATGAAATGGAAGTTCTGAAATAATTCATTCACCGAATTAAACGATAATTTTATCAATATTGAAATTAAAGAAATTACTAAAATCAGATACAAATAATCTAAAATATGTTTATTTTGTATTGAAATGATTTTTCTGATGAAAGCTAATTCATTTTATCTTAACATATATATTAAAACAGCTATTGATAAAATGGAACTCTCGCTCAGAAAAGCAACACAAAACGATGCAGATTTGACTTTTGAAATCGAACAAAGTTCTTTTAGGGAATACAGCGATGCAGTTTATGTCACCGAAATAAAATCTCATAGAAAAGAGTTTGATTTCGAAAATATTCAAATTATTGAATTTGAAAAACAAAGCATCGGATATTTGGAGATGGATGAAAAATATCATTCTTTTGAGATTCTTAATATTATGATTCAAAAAGATTTTCAGAATCAAGGATTTGGTCGCCAATTACTCAATATAGTAATTGAAGATGGACGACGAAAATCAAAGGGAATCGAATTACAAGTACTCAAAAACAACCCAAAAGCAAAACGGTTTTACGAGAACTCAGGTTTTCAAGTGTATTTTGAAACTGAATTTGAATATAAAATGAAATTTTCTCATGCAAGTAGGATTTTTAGAAATTAAATGGACAGAAATTTTAGATATAATACTCGTCGCATTTCTGATGTACTATATTTACAAATTGGTTCGAGGCAGTGTCGCAAGTAGGGTTTTCTTGGGTTATTTACTCATTTATTTGTTTTATTTGATAGTCAAAGCTATTGGTTTAGAACTGCTTACCCGTATTTTGGAGTATTTCATGGGTGTAGGGGCTATTGCTTTGATAGTGCTTTTTCAACAAGAAATTCGACGTTTTTTGTTGTTAGTTGGAAAATCTACTTCTCTTACAAATAATCAGTTTTTTGCCAGTTTACTCGGCACAGATGTAATTCCAGAGGAAAAGTTTCCGCTTAAAATAATTATTGACGCCGCAAAAACAATGTCAAGCGAATTTACGGGTGGCATTATTGTTATTCAAAAAGAAGATGATTTAGGAAAATTTGCAGAATCGGGTGATGCTTTAGATGCAGTTTTATCTAAGAAGTTAATTTTGTCACTTTTTAGTCAATACAGTTTATTGAATGACGGAGCAATTATCATTGATAGCAACCGAATAAAAGCAGCACACTGTATTTTGCCAATTGCCAACAGCGATGATTTACCTTCAAATTATGGTTTTCGCCATCGTGCAGCTCTAGGTATTTCGGAGGCAACCGATTCCGCCGCCATTTGTGTTTCAGAAGAAAATGGTAAAATATCATTAGCTATTGATGGAAAAATAAAAACCATTTCAATCACCGAACTCGAAAGAGATTTAAAGGCATATTTTCTTAAATAATTCTGAATGATAACGGGCTCGCCCGTGCGATTCTGAATTCTAGGTTTAAAAATAAAGTCACTTTCGTGAATTTTAAAATAAAACATTAAATTTTCTGTCTAAATCAACTCAAAACTCATAACCGCAGTGGCGGACCATTCAGAACTTGATAACATTTTATCCAGGACCATCAAAAGTATATCCTCAAGTGGCAACTTACCTGCAAGATGCCATGAATGAAGGCATTTTGAGCCAAAATCACCGAAGTATGCCTTTCATGGAAATGCTGAAAGAGTGCATTTTGGTATTCAAACAAAAACAAAAAATTCCGAATAACTACGAAGTTTATTTTACTTCATCTGCTACCGAATGTTGGGAAATCGTCAATCAATCGCTAGTAAAAAATCATAGCCATCATGTTTTTAATGGAGCTTTTGGCGAAAAATGGTTTGAGTATGCTTCTCGTTTGGGCAAAACAACTTCTTCTTCAAAGTTTGATTTTCAAGAAACATTTGAAGGAAATATTTCTTCAAGTGCCGATGTTTGGTGTTTTACTCAGAACGAAACATCGAATGCGACACAAATTAATAATTCATTCTTTGGCAAACTCAACACCGAAGCACTAATTGCACTCGATGTTACTTCATCTTTAGGAGGAATCGAACTTGATTGGAAATCTGGCGATATTTGGTTGGCTTCGGTACAGAAATGTCTCGGTTTGCCAGCTGGAATGGGCATTATTATTTGTTCGCCTAAAGCCATCAAACGTGCCGAAGAAATTGGCGACTACAATCATTATAATTGCCTACTTTTTATCAGAGATAACTTCAAAAAGTATCAAACGCATTATACACCAAACATTTTAGGCATTTATCTCTTAATGAGAGTAATGCAGCAAGTACCTGATATTCAAACGATTAACTCTCTCCTTAAAGAACGAGCAAAAGATTTTTATGAGTTTATCAGCCAAGAAACCAATCTTGATTTATTGATAAAAAATGAAGAAGTAAGGTCTCAAACCGTTATTGCGATTAAGGGAACGGTTGATGAAATTTTAGTTTTGAAGCAAAAAGCTAAAGAAAATAATATAATTTTGGGTAATGGTTACGGTGCATGGAAAGACACCACTTTCAGAATAGCCAATTTCCCAGCTATCGAAGATTGGGAATTCGACAAACTAAAAACCTTACTAAGCCAATGAATTTTGTTTTTAAAGAAATCATCTCGGTTTCAATTATCTTATTTTCAGTTATTGATATTTTGGGTGCAATTCCAATTATCATTGATTTACGCAAAAAAGCAGGCAGTATTCACGCCGAACAAGCTACTTTAGTAGCAGGTGGCTTGATGATAACTTATCTATTTTTGGGTATTAGTATTTTGAGTTTATTTGGCGTTGATGTTAAATCTTTTGCCATTGCGGGTGCTTTGATATTGTTTTTGATAGGCTTTGAAATGATTTTGGGAAGAAGCATTTTTAAACATGAAACCACTAATAGTAAAGCTACTTCAATTGTACCTTTGGCATTTCCGATTATTGCGGGGGCAGGTACGATGACAACAATTATTTCGCTGAAAGCCGCCTATCAAGTTGAGAATATCATTATCGGAATTATGCTTAACCTACTCGTAGTTTATGTGGTATTAAGAAATTCTCAACAAATTGAAAAAATTCTTGGGCCAACTGGTGCCGATATTCTTCGTAAAGTTTTTGGAATGATTCTAATTGCAATTTCTATCAAATTGATAAAAACTAACTTGTTTTAGTACTTAAAACGGTGCCTAAGCTAAGTCGAAGGTACCGTTTTATTTTTGGTAATTTTGTATTCCTTTTTTTTCTTTCTTAAATATACATTTCCGTGGTCTGACCAAATTGTTAAATTTACACCACCACCATTTATTTTTCCAATAGCTGCATTTACAACTTGAAATTAAATTTCTAATTATATTTACTTGAAAAAATAAATAAGGTTACAGTAAGTCTAAAAATATTTTTTTTGAGTAAAAGTCTAACATAATTAAGCGAGTATTGTTATTAGTAGGTCATCTATTTAGACAAAAAATGTCCATTAATCTTGTTTCATTCTCCATTCATCAAATGATTACAACGAAATTTGGCATTTTTGATTAGTTTTACCAAATTTTATTCTTCAAACTATTAATTCAAATTTATGAAATTATTGAAATTTACTTTTTTAAGTTCGTTAATTTTGAGTGTAGCTCTCGGAGCAAATGCACAAAAAAAAGACGAAAAAAAAGCAGAAGACCCTAAACCAGTTGCTGCAGCCCCTGTTGCTCCACCAAAACCAGCCGAAGCCCCCAAAACAGGACCAAAACCTTACAAAGAGGTAATTACAGACAAAGCAAAAACCAGCAAAGGTTTGATGACGGTTCACAAAATTGAAGACAAGTATTTCTTTGAAATCGGCGACTCTTTGATTGGACGTGACATCATGACAGTGACTCGCTACTCGAAAACTGCCGCAGGTGGTGGCATTTTTGGTGGTGAAGAAGTGAATCGTCAGGTAGTTAGATGGGAAAAAGGTCCTGAAAACAAGCTTTTCTTGCGTTCAATTACTTTAGTCATTGCGAGTGCTGATAGCACAAAACCAATTTTTCAAGCAGTAAAAAATTCAAGTGCCGACCCAATCATTGGCGTATTTGATATTAAAGCCCTTAAAAAAGACACTTCTTCGGTGATTGAAGTAACAGAGTTCTTCAAAGGCGATAATCAAGTTTTTTCGCTTGACCCAATCAATAAACAAATGTTGAAAATTGCGGCAATTCAAGCTGACCGTTCGTTTATTCAACATATTCGTTCGTACCCAATCAACACCGAAATTCGTACAACCAAAACTTTTAGCGTAATACCTCCTTCGGTTTCATTAGTTCCAATTCCTCAAATTGGTGGTTACTTACCTGCTTCTCGTGATGCAGGTGTGGTAACGATGGAGTTTAATACTTCGATGATTATTCTACCTAAAACGCCCATGCGTAAGCGTTATTTCGACCCGCGTGTTGGTTACTTCGCAAATCAATATGCTTCTTTTGGTGAAGAATCGCAAAAATCAGATAACGAAGTTTTTGCGGTAAGATGGAAACTTGAGCCGAAAAACCAACAAGATGCCGAACGCCAAAAACGTGGAGAATTGATTGAGCCGAAAAAAGCAATCGTTTATTATATAGACCCAGCAACGCCACAAAAATGGCAAAAATATCTCAAAGCAGGTGTTGACGACTGGCAAGTAGCTTTTGAAAAAGCCGGTTGGAAAAATGCCATTCGTGGCGAATACATGAATCCAAAAGATAGCTTAGGTTTGGAAGATGCTCGTTACTCGGTAATCAGATATTTTGCGGCTGACATTCAGAATGCTTACGGCCCGAATGTACACGACCCACGTAGCGGTGAGATTTTAGAAAGTCATATCGGTTGGTATCACAACGTAATGCGTTTGGTAAGAAACTGGTACATGATTCAAACTGCTGCATCTGACCCACGCTCTAGAAAGAAAAACTTTGATGATGAATTGATGGGTCAATTGATTCGTTTTGTATCATCACACGAAGTTGGACATACAATCGGTTTACGCCACAACATGGGAGCGAGCTCGGCTACGCCAGTTGAGAAATTGCGTGATAAAGAATGGGTTGCTAAAAATGGACACACTTCATCAATCATGGATTATGCTCGTTTTAACTATGTAGCACAACCAGAAGATGGCGTGACAGATTTCTTCCCACGTATTGGAGATTATGACGTTTGGGCAATTCAGTGGGCATATAAATATTTTGCTGATGCTAAAAGTGCTACTGAAGAAAAATCAATCTTGAATGAATTGACAAAAGAAGCGGTAAAAGACCCACGTAAGCGTTTTGGTACAGAAGTTAGTCCTTTCGACCCACGCTATCAGACAGAAGATTTGAGCGATAACGCTATGAAAGCTTCTGATTATGGTATCAAAAACTTACAAAGAATATTGCCGCAATTGCCAGAATGGAGCAAAGAAAACGGCGAATCTTACAAAGAATTGGCTGAATTATACGCAAACGTTACAGGTCAATACCGTCGTTATATTGGTCACGTAACCAAAAATGTTGGTGGTATTTACGATACGCCTAAAACTTACGACATGGAAGGTTCAGTTTTTGAAGTTGTACCAAGAGCCACTCAAAAAGAGGCAGTTAACTTCTTAAATCGTCAAGTATTTGAAACACCAACTTGGATGCTCGATAAGAATATTTTGAATAAAATAAATCCAGAAACAGGCGTTGAAGCAGTAAAAGCCATTCAAGAAGCTACATTGAATAATCTTTTAGCGGGTGACCGTGCAGTAAGATTAATGGAAACCGGTTCGGCAAGTGCAGCTAATTATAATTTAGATGAATTGATGATAGATTTGCGTGGAAGCATCTGGTCAGAACTAAAATCTAAGAAAGTAATCGACATTTACCGCCGTAACCTACAGAAAGTATTTGTTGAGAAGGTAACTTCGTTGCTTACACCAGGAATGGCTGCGGTTTCGTTTATTCCACAAGGAGCAACTTATGGCTTTGAAACTCGAATGGTAGATTTGAAGAAAACCGATTTACCATCAATCGCAAGAGCACATTTGGAAGCCTTAAAAGGAGAAATCAAAGTAGCATTGCCATTGACAGCCGATAAAATGAGCAAGTATCACTTGCAGGATGTTTTGCAAAGAATTGACACTGCATTGAATCCGAATAAATAAAAAATATAGTTTGAATGAATAAAAGAGCGAGGCGAAAGTTTCGCTCTTTTTTGTTTTCATTATCACATAACTTTTAAAAAGTATTTTGGTCTTATACATTTTAAATCATTTGATTAAATTTTAGTAACTTTACCTCACAATAAAACATAACTCCATGCTTCGCAAATTCTTTTTTTTTTCTGTTAGCATTTCATTTCTTATCAGTTCGTGTATTTCAACAATTATTCCCAAAAGCACTGCTTTTATCACAGGTTTTCCAGAAGGATTCGAAAATGCTTCAAAAAGTAGTTATACCGCAGGAAATGTAGAATTGACTGGTGGAATTTGGTATTTTGAAGATGCCCTCATCGGTACCACCACAAAAGATACAAAAAATGAATCTCGTGCCATCAGAATTCGTGAAACAGGCTATGTACGCATGAATTATGACATTTTTGGTGTAAAAGAAATCAATATATCTTATGGTTCGTACAATGGAGATGACGAATCAGAATGGGAATTGTATGCTTCAAGAAATAGCGGTTTGTCATGGTCGAAATTCGGTTCAACACAAAAAACATCTAGTAGCAAGCTTTCTACAACCGCCTTTACAATTAATGAATCGGGCAAAATCAGGTTTGAAATTCGTAAAATTTCGGGCGGAGCTAATCGCCTTAATATTGATGATATAATTATTACCTCAACTAGTAATTCGCCAACTAATTCAATTGTTCCGACCCGCGATGATAATTTAGCTATGGGCAATCCAAGCAATGCTGACACAAAAGATGAAAATAACTATTTGATGATAAAAAATCAATACGTTTTGTCTTATAATCGCAGTAAAGGTACTGCAAATTGGGCAAGTTGGCATTTAAGCACCGCATGGAAAGGCACAACGCAACGAACTGACAATTTCCGTCCCGACCCTTCTCTGCCGAGTGCTTGGTATAAAGTAATCACTTCTGACTATACAAATTCAGGTTTCGATCGTGGGCATCTTTGTCCGTCCGACGACCGTGATGGTAGCTATGAAGACAATGATGAAACTTTCTTAATGACCAACATTGTCCCACAAGCACCAGCCAATAATCGTGGACTTTGGGCAGATTTTGAAGCTTATTCTCGTAAAATTGCTGAAGCTGGCAACGAATTGTATATAGTTGCGGGGGTTTTAGGCAAAGGTGGTACAGGCAGCAACGGCGGCAAAACCAACACCATTGATAATGGAAAAATAGTTGTCCCTGAATATTTCTGGAAAGTAATAATTGTTCTTCCAATAGGCAGTAATGATATTGCAAGAATCGACGCTCAAACTCGTGTAATTGCTATAAATGTACCGAATAAAGAAAATGTTGATGGAACAAAATGGGGTGAATATCGTCTAAGTATTGATGATTTGGAATCCCTCACGGGATATGATTTTTTATCAAATGTACCAAGTGCTATTCAAAAATCGTTAGAATCTCGTAAAGATGTTGGCCCAACATTAAAAATTGCCAACTTCAGATATTAAAAATACAACAGGTTTTCAATTTGCCAATTCAACACTATGAAAAAACTATAC
>JAFEIL010000216.1 GCA_017495105.1 Emticicia sp.
AGTCTAGACATCTCTTTGGACTTTAATATCAAATAATTATACCATTAGAATGGTTTACCGTTTGATATTTTAGTTTTGGTTTAAATAACTTTCATAAGGTTTTTCTTTTTCAGAAATCTCTATCGGAAAGTTATTTTTTACCTATTTGCTTTTATCTGGCAATGGTTATGAAGTTTATTTGTGGTTTACTATCCCAGAAGCCCACTGCATTGACATAGATAAAGTAAGTGCCATCAGGTACGCCAACTCCTTTGCTTCCGAGAATTATTCCATTGTTTGCTTCGCCATCCCAACCAGACACTTTACCGAAGTCAGAGTTTTTATAAACTAATTGGCCCCATCTGTTATAGATAAAAATTTCGGCTTTAGCATCAGTATCATTGATTCCTTTAATGACAAACAAGTCGTTTTTGCCGTCACCATTAGGCGAGAATGCCTGTGGAATTATACCTCGTCTTGTTGTATCCGTAATTGCCGACTGACCTTTGATTGTGATAAGTGTTGGCTGATTATTGTTACCAGGGTTGTTATCAGCATCCGGGTCAGGGATGATACCTGCTTGTGAAATATCTTTCACTGTTGTCGTACTATCCTTGGCAGTACCTGTGATACTGTTTGAGTAAGTTGCATCTCCTTTTTTCGCACTCAATAGTCTGAGGCTAAAAGTAAGTGTATCAGATGCAGCTGCTGCTAATGAACTACTATCGGCAATCAACATAGTTGTTTTGGTTCTACCATTGAAGGTCGAATCGATTTTCAATTTGCTATTTTTATTTAATGTTATTTTACCTACTACTACGAATTCAGCACTATCGGCAAATACTTTGCTCAAACTATCGCTCAACTGGATATTTGTGAGTTTACTTTTACTATAATTTTTCAAAACCACTTTGTATGTAAGGTTATAGCTACCATCTGCGTTCTTCATTGTATCAAGTACGGCAGCTTTAGCAATACCGAGTGTTGTACTAAATGAAGGTAAGATAGGGCCATCTTCTCCAAGTTTCACTGGTGTCCCTATACTATTATTTTTTGGTGTACCATTCGCATCTGGGTCAGGGTCGTTACCGTTAGTCGATAAATCATCTACTGATTTGTTGGTTGGGTATTTACCGATTACCAATGCTTGATTTTCAAAGTTTGCTTTACTTGACAATGTTGTCAAACGAGCAAATAATGTTACGTTTCTTTCAGTATTGACTGGTAATGTGCTCAGTGAATCAACTAACAGATTGATTAGACTTCCACGACCCGTATAGTTGCTGTTGGCTGTTAGACCTGCATCTGCTGTTACATTTACCGAATCAATCTTCACGCTATCACCGAATATTACACTTAGGTTGTCTTGAATTTGTACACCTGTAAATGCAATTTTACCGTAATTTTTTACTTTGAACGAAAATGTTACTTCATAAGTGCTGGTTTTACCTTTTACTAATTTAGGCTCTATTGTACTTTTCGAGATACCGATTAAAGCATCAGGTAAACTATTAAAGTTGATAACTGTCGGTATACTGCCTGTCGGACTTGGGTCGATGCCTTCATTTGAAGTATCTATTATTGACTGACTACTTGGTGTTTTAGCCGAAATTATAACTGTATTTCTGAATGGCCCTTTATTACCGTTGAGGTTCACATTGACCACCCAAGTTAGCGTATCTACTTTGTTTGGTGCAATCTGACTTGCATCTAATAGCATACAAGTTTGAGTTGTACCATTATACGAAGTATCTACTTTTAAAATGCTTCCAGCACTCAGTGTTGGTTTCACTAAGAGTTTCGCAACGGCTGGTGATGTGAATGTTTTAGATAATGTGTCACACACTTGTACGTTACGTAAATTCATGTTACCACAGTTTTTAATGATAGCTTTATAAGTAATGTTATAGCTGTTATCGGCTTGTCTTACAGTATCTTTCACATAAAGAGCGATTCCGATACATGGTACTTCGATTATACTACTACCTTTTGAATTTAGATTCAAATTAGTAGGCTTACTTCCCGGAGCATCAGGATTTAGACCTGCATTTGATAATTCTGTCACATTTTCTTTTATTCCAGAAGTAAATATACCAAAACCAGAAACTACTGCTATGTTACTAAAAGTTTTGAGCGTGTCTGGTTTTACATTAACTGTGAACCTCAAAGTGTCAGTTTTAGCAATTTCAATTATGCTTCCTGCAAGTGTTAAACGAGTATCAGATGTACCGTTGAATGCACTATTGATTACCAACTGGCTGCTTGTATTCTTGCTTGGTGCTGACACTAATGAAAATGTAGCTGGAGCTTTGAATACTTTGGAGAGTGTATCTCGTACGATTACATCATTCAATGTCAAAGAACCGTTGTTTTTTACGAATAATTGATAAGTTATATCATAAGAGCCATTTGCTTTCTTTGTTGTATCAAGTACGATTTTCGCTAGACCAACATTAGATGATTTGTAGAGACGAACTACAGTTGGTTCGGCACTTTCTTTCACTACTGCTTTACCGCTGTTTGAAACATCAGATATATCTAATGGTATTCCAAAGTTCGTACTTCCGATTGCGGCTACTATTGCATTTGTCGTGAATGGGCCTTCTTTACCATTAGAAACGATATTGATTACGAATTTCACTGTATCTACTTTACCTACTTCTAAGATACTTACTTCAGGAATAGTAAGGTTAATATCAGTTATTCCATTGAAACTATCGTTAGTAGTTAAAAGACTTCCAACACTTGCCGTAGGTTTTTGAACGATTGTGAAGGTGGTTGGTGCTGGGAACATTGTTGAGAGATTCTCAGTAATTTTGACACCTGCCAATTTAATATTTCCGCAAGCCTCAATCAATGCTCTAAACGTGATGTTGTAGCTACCATTTGCTTGTCGAGTAGTATCTGCTGCTAATGCGAGTCCTACACAAGCTTCCTGACAAGTGTTACATTCAACCGTCCATTGACTGATGTTATTACTCAAGATTGGGTCTATTTGGTCAAGTCTAGTAATCTTAGCAGTATTGATAATCTGTCCAGCTTTTGTTGTTTTAGCTTCGTAGGTGTAAGTTTTGGTTGCACCTGCTGCTAAGTTAGGGATTACTCCAAGTAAAGAGTCTGCACCAAATGCTGTAAAGCCTGTGGTTGTTGAAGTAATCGATAAGCCTTTAGGCAATACATTTATAATATTTACGTTGGTTGCAGTTTTAACAGTACTGTTGTTTTTTACTGTAATTGTATATGTAATTGGGTCTCCAATTTTTAATTCAACTTTTGAACCAATAATCGAGACACTTACATCAACTTTTGATGTATCAGGTACTGCAATACATTGGTCAATTGATACAATGATTGGGGATGCTTGACTATAACAACCAATGCCACTCTTCTCAATTACATAATATGTTCCAGAGCCTAGTGCTGATGAGTTTGCAAGTATTGGGCTAATTGGTGAATTTCCTGTATGGAACTCAAATTCTCCACCTGAACTTTGTGTTTGGCTTATAACTGAGCTTGCTAAGTTTACAGTAGTTGCAGGGCAGTTATTCTTAGTGAGTGCTAACACTGTTGGAGTTGCAATAGCATTTCCAAGTTTTACTACGATTTCGTTTGAGCTAAGTGATGCACATCCATTGCCGTTAATTAATTTTACCGTGTAAAGACCTGGCGTTTTCACCGTTATGCTCTTTGATGTTACTCCTGTACTCCATTTATAAGAACCTGAATTTGTTGCTGTCAAGACAATTGAATCACCGAAGCAAATATTTGGCGATTTACTTGATTCAATAGTCGGAATCATATTTATACCTTTAAGTGTAACTATGAAGCTTGATGTTGCTGCTACACAAGAACCATTATCGTCTGGGTCGTTGGTAGTGAGTGTAAATTTCACGCTTCCATTCACAACGTCATCGTTTGAATAATTGTATTTAGTATTCAAGCTTAGAGCGTTATCAAATGTGCCTTTACCATCAGTTGTCCATTTTGCACTTGTGGCTGATCCACCGATTTTGCCTTTTAGTGTTAAAGCATCATCACTCAAACAAACAGTGGTGTCTTTACCTGCAATCGCGGTTGCAGGATTTGTTAAGCAGTTGATTGGCGTTTCACAAGATGTAATATTAACATTTATCTTTGCACCTTCGCTATAACATCCATCGCCTGCTTTCTCAAATACAAAGTAAGTTCCAGTACCTGCTGTTGATGGGTTAGCTAGTGAAGGTGAACCTGGGGTAGTTCCTGTACGGAACACAAATACACCACCTTCTGATGAAACTGCACTTGTTACACCTGTTGAGATATCAACTGTCATGTAAGGACAAGTATTTTCTAAATCACGCGTGATTGGTTTTTTCAAACCACTTCCAATTACTTGTATGGTGATTAAATTCGATTTTTCACTTTTACATCTTCCATCATCACAAATTGCTGAATAGCTTGTGATGCTTGTTGGTGAAACAGTGATCACTGCACCAATTTGTCCGTCAGACCATTTAACTGTGCCTGTACATCCAACTGCTTCGATTTGTGTGCTTGAGCCACCACAAATTTGAGCGTTTTTGTACGTTACTACTGGAGGGATTGGATTTCCAACCGTAATAGTTGCCGCCGAAGATGGAGCAGACTGGCAAGAACCTACTTTACAGACAGCTGTATAAACTGTGGTTTCGGTAGGGTTTACATTGATTGAAGCTGATGTTTGACCCGTTGACCACAATACGCTTCCGCTACATCCTAAGGCACTGATTGTAATGGTATCTCCATTACAGATTCTCGATGCCGACAAAGAGATAACTGGTGATTCTGGTTTTGTAGTAACATTTACAGTTATTTTATTTGACTGGTCACTTATACATCCACCTTGAGATAATTTACAAATCGCAGTATATTCAGTTGAATTACTTGGCGACACATTGATTGTTGAACTTGTAAGACCATTAGACCAAACCGTTGTTCCTTCACAACCTGCTGCTGTTAAGACTACTGCGTCACCTTCACAAATTGTTTGTTTATTTGAAGTAATTGTTGGTTTAATTGGTTTGCTAATGGTTACGTTTACGTCGTTTGATTTACCACTTTCGCAATTACTTGTTTTACAAGTAGCTGAAAAAGTTGTTGTTGACGCTACCGAAACAGTAATGCTTGAGCCAGTTGAGGCATTAGACCAAACTATTGTACCTGTGCAACCTGCCGCAGATAGTGTTATTTGACCTGTTTCGCAAAGTGCGGTTGTTGAAGCAGAGATTATTGGAGGTGTAACATTTCCTGTTTGGATAACGATAGCATTTGAGTTACCACTTGTACCACAATCAGTTTTACAAGTTGAAGTATAAGTACCAGCTGTTACGATATTAGTTGACCCAGTTGCTCCATTACTCCAAGTGACAGTTCCACCTAAACAGCCATCTGCCATAAGAGTAACTGTTTCATTTCCACAAACTGCTGTTTTATTAGTTGAGATTGTTGGAGAGTTTGGTGTTTGTACACCACCTATATTAATAGTTTTTGAAGATGAACTCTCACATTCACCAACCATACATTTCAAAGTATAAGTTGTAACTGCCGTTGGTATTAATGTGATTGTAGCCGTAGTAGCACCTGTTGACCATAACACAGTTCCATCACAATTGCTTGCTGTCAATATTACCGAACCACCGCTGCAAATAGTTTCAGTTGAAGCTGTGATTGTAGGAGGGTTGAGGTTGATTACTGAGATAATAGCATCTTTCGAAGGGCTACTTGCACAAGTATTTACAGTACAAACTGCAGTGTAAACGTTAATTGGGTTTGTAGGTTTTACTATCATTGTTGCACCGGTAGCACCCGTACTCCAAGTTACAGTTCCTTCACAACCGTGAGCTATAAAAGTAAGTGACTCACCTAAACAGATTCTTTCTTTACCACAAGTTATAATTGGTGATGTTGGTTTTGGTGTGACTGTAATTACTTTGGAAGCTTTTCCACTACACACAGTTGTCGTACAAGTAACATCGTAAGTTGAATTGGCTGTTGGTGAAACAGTAATTGATGAAGTTGTGGCACCATTAGACCAAGTAATTGTACCAGCACAGTTTGCTGTCAATATTACACTTTCACCTACACATATACCGTCTTTTGATGCCATGATTGTAGGTATTGCACCAGCTCCCACGGTTACAGTAATTGGTGTAGAATCATTGCTTGAACATTCGCCTAATTTACATACTGCTGTATAAATGCCTGTGCTTGTTGGAGAAAATGTAATGCTTGAACCAGTTGATCCATTTGACCAAACTACTGTTCCTACACATGCATTGGCTGTCAATTTAACTGTTTGACCTGCACAAATTGCATTATTATCAGCTTTAATGGATGGAGGGGTTGTTGGTGTTCCTACTGTTACAGTAATTACATTCGATTTATTACTTACACAATTTAATTTGGAACAAGTTGATGTATAAGAAGTTGTGGTTATTGGTGAAACTGCGATTGATAATGTTGTTGCACCTGTTGACCATACGATTTTGCCTGTACAGTTATTCGCCGTTAGTGTTACGCTTCCGCCATTACAAATCATATTCGATGTAGAATTTGAAGTAATCATTGGGGGTGCAATAACGTTTATAACCACCTGAAGCGGGTTCGATTTTGGACTAATACAGTTATCATTGATTTTACATTGAGCCCAATAAGTTGTAGTCGCAGTTGGTATTACAGTTAAAATTTCGCCTGTTTGTCCATCCGACCAGACAACAGTACCGTTACATCCAATTGCTTCGATAGAAACACTTTCACCAAGACATATATAAGGGTTTAAACAAGCAATGAATGGTGTAGTTGGGTTACAAACTGGTTGTTTAATTGTGATTTCGGCATCGTCATCGTCATCTTCGTTTTTATCTACACCGTTGTTTGGTGTGGAGTTCGGGTCTCTTTGGTCGGATTTCGTAACCTCAGCCCAGTTTTTGATTGCACCTGTTGTTGCGATTACTTTCGCAACGATTTGGAATGTAGCGGTTTGACCAACATTGATTTGGATAAATTTCGCCACAACTGTATTACCGGTAATAGTGACTCCATCAGCACCATTTACACTGATGATTTGTAAACCAGTGGGTACAGCGTCTGTCACCTCAACGTTAGTGGTATTTGATATTCCGCTGTTTTTAACCTCAATTAAATATGTGATTTGATCACCAGTTGAAGGGTTTAAATTACTTACTGTTTTATTCAAACTTAAATCAGCCAAAAATTCTAGAAATTTAGTCGTAATCCTTACTTTATCATTGTCATCTTCTTTGGTAGTTTTTTCGTTACTAAGAATGGAGTATTTGTCTTTTTCGTTTAATTTTGTTAATTGAATAAAGTTTGTTTTTGGAATTAAACTACCTGCTCTATTAATGTATTTTAAAGGAATAGTATTACCAGCCACCATTGGATTTTCTGTAGCATCAGAAGCATAAAGTTCTACTTTCACTCCTTGCACCTCAGTTTCGCCAGTATCTAATAAATCGTTTTTGTTTTTATCAGTCCAAACGTAATCATCATTTGAAACATAACTTGCCTTCAAACCTGTATCAATGGACCTTTGAGCTGCATGCCCAAAAACGCTTATAAGCACCAACAGAATTGTTGTTGCGAATCCCTTAAAATGTGAGTTTTTAGGGGTAGTCATCGTCTCCACTATATATTTTTTTTGGAAAAGAGAATGAAGGTATCCATCTTTTCAACTTTGCATCAAATTGACTACCTAAATTATATTCCTTGACCGTTGAATTACTATTAAGGGAAAGCTTATTCATAATTAAATCTGAATTTGGTATTAAATCAGGCACGGATTTGACATTTTTTATAATTAATTGTGGGGGAAACTTATCGGAAAAATACTCCTGCAAACTACTTTCATTAAATAGTTTACCTTTGGAAAATGAATCAATACCCTTCTGAAATTGAGGTAAATCCATGTCTTTATTGCTATTTTTTTGCTTAAAAAATAGACCAATAAAACTGACAATTTTCTTCAAAAACTCCAATATCTTGATGTCTTTGTCTGATTTACATTGTTGTGAATACCCCTTTTTTTGCATTGGGACACCACTTTTGGTAAAATTATATTTCATTTGCAAGTATTTTTAAAAATTCAGGTGTGTATTTACTTCTTTATTGTAAATTCATTGAAAATCTAATATTATAACTAAATCATCTTCGTATGAAATTAATTTAGGCATACAAATTCTATATTCAGTTATGATACTATCCAAAACTATGCCAAAACTATTTACTTAAACGTTTAATAAGATATGGATTAGACGAAATTTTGCAGTATAGAAAAATGTTGCCAATGGAAGAATATTTGGTATTTAATAATAGAAACTATGACAAAATACTTTATTAAGCCAAAATCATTCGCTTGCTAAGCGGATTTTTGACAGTCAAATTCTGATTAAGTACTGAGATGAGAATAATCGACAAGAATGTATTGACTACTTTGTTGATAATCAAGTTTTTATCGCTGTGAAGAACCGTCTCGGATTCTGTATCGCGTTTCTAAGTACCTAATCTGTAATTATAAACGTTAGTAAATAAGCCTTGGCTTTTAAAAGTCGTAGCCCAATGATAAATATAATTTTGGAGGGTTAACATCCTTATCCTCAAGTCCCCAAGCATAATCAGCCTTCACGAAATAGCCCAAAATAGTTGTTCTTACACCAAGCCCATAGCCGACTAAAAATGGATTTTTGAAATTGGTTACAGTCGCTCTAAACGGGTTCTGACCGCCACCAACGATTTCAGTATTCAAACTATTTTGTCGATTAAATGGTCCTTTGTTTCCAAACCAAGCTGTGCCTACATCCGTGAAACCTACAAATTGTAAATTACGCAAGAAATTAGATGTCAGTGAACCTTTCGATACATATTGAGCCAATGGTAAGCGTAGTTCCAAGTTGGTTAGCAAGTGGCTTGTGCCGTAAAGTTTAGCAAAGTTGAAACCTCTTAGATTTCCTCCAAAATCATAGAAAAGTATATCTCTTAAGTCTCTTGGAACGCCAACGGATTGGCCATTAGTTGGCTCTATTGAGCGATTGATAGAGTTTTCAACTCCACCAAGTATTGTTACTTTTGGTGCTTTTCCGAGTGAGCGGCTGTAAGAAAAACGAGCTGCAAGGATAACACTGCCAAACAACCTACGATAATGACGGGCATCAATTACCATACGGCTAAAGTTTTCGCTGCTGGTTTTGAAACTAAATGAACGCTCAAGGCGAATTTTGGCACGTGTACCAACCAATACTTTACTAAATAATGGTGTAGTATTGTCATAAACTAATTCTCCACGGAAGCCTAAATAAACTGATTGAAGGTTTTTTCTGCCTAAATCTGAAACATCAATATCTGATGTAGAGATGATGTTTGGCGATAATATAGCCTTTAAATATTGACTAAACGGATAGGACGCAAATGCCGAAAATCGATTATAGTAGAGGCGTCTGTCAATACTCAGGACAGTTGTTTGTGGTGTATTGATGTTTAATGGGCGAAATAAGTAAAGGCTACGATTATCCAATTCACTAAGTGAAATCGAACGTCTTTGAATATCAACCCCCCAGTCTACTCTTCGTACATTATTATTATACCCTAAAAAAACATCATGGTTGCGTAGAATTGGCGTAATGAAAAGTCCCAATTTGATGCTATGATTTTCAAGCAGGTCATTCATCACGAGGGTGTTTTTTAAACCTATTCTTCTTACAGGGTCAACCAAAAACTCTGATTTTATATCGTTAGCAATGACGATATTTTCGTAGGCGACTGGTCCTCTTATTTTCAGAACCTCTTTAAATCTGCCTGATTTTGGAATCGTTTTGTCGGTTGGCTCACCCTTTACTTTCGCATTTTCGGCTGCTAACGATTTGATAATATTTTCAGCATCAAATTCATAGTTATCGGTATCTACTTCGCCTACTTTAAGTTCGAGTTTTTGCTTGGTTTCAGCTACAGAATTATTTGAAGTAATATCTGGCTTTTTGGCTATATTATCTTGATTTTTCTCTTCTGAGTAAGCATACAAATTATTCGCATAATACTCTCGCCACTCTTTCAGAAATCTACTGTACGAAATCCCCAACGTGCTAGTGATACTCGATTCTTCGGTACGAATGATTCGAGTAAGATTCAAAATATTAGAAATATTATCTTTTCCATACCGAACCGCGATATAATTCCAAATAGATTGACCAATTGTTTCGGCATCTTTCCCTTGGATAGTTTCAATTTTCCTTTCTTTATTTTTCAGAATAACCGTACGCATTCGGTCCAATATGAGCGGATTGTCATTATCACCTGAAATATAGGCTGAGATTCCCGCCATATACCATTCAGGAACTGTTAGCAAAAGCGAACTCTGTAAAACCTCTTTCAAACTTCCGCCATAAAGCATATCATAGACAAACAACCGGGCAATTTGCTGTACCAATTCTTGCTTAAATTGCTCTTCTTTGCCAGTATAAGCAATCTGCACACGTGATTTTGCTAGGTTCAAGACACTTCCATCTAAGTCAGTTGGGGCGGTAAGACCGATATTGCTTTGCTCAAGATCTTTGGGAGAATTATACAAAAAAATCTTCATTGTAGTGAAGGGTGTATAACCCAACAATTCGGTGATACGGTCGTATTCACCTTCGGCAATTTTAGCGGCATTTTGGGCAATTTTGTCACCGCTTCTATAATAATTAAATTCAAAATTATTACTCCTAATCGTAATCCATTCAAATCTTTTATATTGAATACGGTTCTTCCCAAACTCTTCTTGGGTTGACGAAAAGTAGTTTTGTGCAGAAACACGACTCATGACCAATGCAAGCATTAAACTAGCCACCGTGCTGATTCGACGAAGAGTAAACAAATTTTCCATGCCTTTGTATATTTCCAATGAATACAGATTTTCAATAGGTTAGATTGTAATCTGGCACATTTTGGGTCACAAAAGTGTCGGATAAACAATATCGGGTATTTAATTTCGGATAAATTTTTGCTAAAAAAACCCGTACAAAATCTCACAACGAATATAACGAATAAAAACGCTCAATGTTAGCTTCGGGCAATAAAACTTTATTATTTTCTAAAAAATCGAGCATTTCTTTGGCAAAATAAGGGGCAAGCGATACGCCTTTCGTACCGAGGCCATTAAATATATATACATTACTATGGTGCGGATGGTTGCCCATGAATGGGCGACGGTCTTTGGTAGTTGGTCTGATTCCTGCTTCTTGGCCAGTAATTTGGTAGGGGATAGATAATATTTTACTCATTTTAGAAGCAATTAATTCTCGACCACTTTCGGTGGCTTGCCAATCTAGATTATCCCAAATATAAGTAGAACCAAATCGACATTTGTTTTCACCAAGTGGAATAATCCAAAAGCCTTGATTGATAATTTCTTTAATTTTAAAATCTTCAACATCGGCCAAAAGGGTTTCTCCTTTGGCTGGATTAAACGGAATCCAACTAAAAAATGAGTTTTGGGTAGTATAGAATCCTTCGCAAAATATGATTCTTTTTGCTTGGAAATTTTTATAAAAAATATTGTTTTCAGTAATGTTTAGTTCTGAAAAATCAACTTTTTCAGCTCGGTAACTTTCGTTTTGTTTGAAAAAATCTCGAAAACATTCGAGCATTTTCGGTACATTTACCCAACCTGCCGACAAGGTGTAAAGTCCACCCAATTCATTACTAACTTGCTCATAATCAGACTGATTTGGCTGAATGATGTTAAGATAATTTCCCAAATCATATTCATCTGTCAATCTCAGAAAATGCCTTTGTTGCTGTTCGTTGGCAAATGGTCGATAAAGATTGGTCTCGTGATAAAAATGTGTATGAAATTCTTTTTCTATTGAGGTATAAAACTCTCTCAAAACAGGAAAAATCTTGTCGGCAAGCCAAGTTTTATCGAGGTTTTTACCCGTAATTGGGTTGAAAATCCCACCTGCAACGGCTGAGGAAGTTGGCAGTGATTCATCATTTAAAACTAGTACTTTTTTATCGGCTTTTATTAACTGATAAGCTAACAATGACCCCGCAATTCCTTGCCCAACAACTATATAATCAAGATTTTCCAATATCGCAGCCCAAACCTTACAGGTTTTATTAAGATTAAAATTTATTTTCTAATAGCTTTGCTAAAAGCTTCATCAGCCAAAATACACACCATTTCTACTTGCTCATCAAGCGTCATATATGAAGTATCTATATCGACTGCATCATCGGCCTTGTGAAGCGGGCTTTCTTTGCGAGTAGTATCAATTAAATCACGTTTTTTGATATTTTCGATAATCTCCTCTATATCAACCAAATCGCCTCTTTCGTTCAGTTCAATTTGTCGGCGATTAGCTCTAATTATCGGGTCGGCAGTCATAAAAATCTTAAGTTCTGCATCAGGAAAAACAACCGTTCCGATGTCTCGCCCATCCATTACCACGCCTTTCTTTTTGCCCATTTTGCGTTGTTGTGCTACCATTGCGTAGCGAACCTCGGCAATCGCACTTACCTCGCTAACTTGATTGGCAATATAAAGTTTTCTGATTTCGTCTTCAACATTAAGTCCGTTCAGAAAAGTCTCATTTCGGCCATCATTGGGGTTTCGTCGAAACTCAATCTGAATATTATCGAGTGCCTTTGCTACTTCTTTTTCGTTGGTAAGTGTTACCAAGTGCTGATGAAAATAAAGGGTTACAGCCCGATACATTGCTCCTGTATCAATATAGCTATATCCCAAACGTGCAGCTACCTTTTTGGCAGTCGTACTTTTGCCACAACTGGAATAGCCGTCAACGGCAATAGTAATCTTTTGCATTTAATTTTAATTTTTTTGCAAAGAAAATTCTAATTTGCCGAAGAAACAATGATAAAATGTAGGTTAGGCCGAAAAACTAAATTTTAAAGAGAATCATTTTGCAATTTGCAGAATTATTGTTTTTTTCATAAGCGGAAAAAGTAAATACTAAAAAAACCTTATATTATGAAGTACCTGTTATCACTTTTATTGGTTGGGCTGTTTAGCTTTCACAAGCCAACTCCGAAGCCTAATATCCTAATTATTTATGCCGATGATTTAGGCTACGGCGATGTAAGTGCCTATAAAAAAGGAACACTACCAACGCCTAATATTGATAAATTGGCTCAAGGTGGAATCCGTTTTACGAATGGCTATTCAACCTCAGCAACTTGTACACCAAGCCGATTTGCATTACTTACGGGCAAGTATCCGTGGAAAACCGAAGGTACGAAAGTGCTACCAGGCGATGCTCCATTATTGATAGATACAGCCTCAATGACGGTACCTAAATTGCTCAAAAAAGCAGGCTATCAAACAGGAGTGGTTGGCAAATGGCACTTGGGGTTGGGCAATGGAGCTTTGGATTGGAACAAATCGATAGCGTTTTCACCCAATGATATTGGCTTTGATTATTCATATATCATGGCCGCTACCAACGACCGAGTACCTACTGTTTTTGTAGAAAACCGAAAAGTTGTTGGACTTGACGCCGCTGACCCGATTTACGTCAATTATAAACAAAATTTTGAAGGTGAACCAACCGCCATCTCAAACCCCGAGTTGTTGACCAAACTAAAATGGCATTTTGGACACAACTTTAGTGTTACGAATGGGGTTTCTCGCATTGGTTATATGAAAGGCGGAAAATCGGCTTTGTGGGTAGATGAAGACATGGCCGATGTTTTTCTTAGTAAAGCAAAAGCATTTATTGATAGCTACCAACCAAGCAAAACTGGTAAGCCATTTTTTCTGTATTATGCCTTGCACGAACCTCACGTACCAAGAGTTCCACACGCTCGGTTTGTTGGAAAATCGGGTATGGGTCCTCGTGGCGATGCTATTTTAGAAGCTGATTGGTGTGTGGGCGAAATTATGAAAAAGTTAGATAAAGATGGTTTGCTCGAAAATACACTCGTGATTTTTTCGAGCGATAATGGCCCCGTACTTGATGATGGTTATTATGATGATGCAGCCGAGAAATTGGGTAATCATACGCCTGCTGGTGGGCTTCGTGGCGGAAAATATAGTTTATACGAAGCTGGTACCCGAGTGCCATTTATTACTTATTGGAAAGGGAAAATCAAACCTGCTGTATCGAATGCAGTGCTTTGTCAGTTAGATTTTGCTTCATCGTTTGCTCAATTGATTGGAGCTGAAAGTTATTCAACCGATAGTCAAAATTTACTTAACGCAATTCTCGGAAAATCGAAACAAGGACGTGCCAATTTGGTACTTGAAGCATCGGGAAGATTGGCATTCAGAGAAGGTAATTTTATAATGATTCCACCATACAAAGGTCCTGCTGTATCGAAAGAAGAAGGTATAGAACTAGGGAATTCGTCCGAATTTCAACTCTACGATTTATCAAAAGATTTGGCTCAGAAAAATAATTTAGCGAAGCAGTTTCCTCAAAGAACTGAAGAAATGAAGGCTTCAATGAAAAAAATAGCAGGGAATAAAATCAAATTTGATTAATTTTAAGGAAAATATTAAAGTATTAAATTTGCTTATCCCAAGAATGAAGAAAATTGTATCATTTGCTTTTGTTTTTTTTAGTAACTATGTTGTTTTTGGGCAGAGTAAAACCTTAATTTTTAATCAAGTTTCAAATTCGGCACAAACAAATGCTCTTTGGGAGGATGCCCAGAGCAAAAAACGCTTGATAGATACTACCTCAAATCCTGCAAAAATCAGCGATTCAAATCTCAAAAACTATAATGTTGTTGTGTTTTTAAATACTTCGGTCAATGCCCTTAATTTCCAGCAATCGGCCGAATTACAGCGTTTTTTGCAAGCGGGAGGCGGTTTTGTAGGCATTGGTGGTGCTATTGAAAAAAGCTATAAATGGCTTTGGTATAATAAAATGATTGGCGGAGTTTTGGCCGAAAGCCAATTTCCTGATAAAGTTCAGTTAAGCCTCATTACAAATGCAACAATCGGAAAAAGTGAACTGCCGCCACTTTGGAAAATAGAAGATAAACCTTTGGTAATGAGTAATGTGCCAGTTAGATGCAAACCAGTTTTGCTTGATGTAATGGGCAAAACTTGGGCTTGGCATTATACAACCGAAGAAGGTGGAAAAATGTTTTATTCTGCTTTGGGTGGCGAGTCTTCAGCCTTTCAAAACCCTAATTTATTGTCTCATATTTGGTCAGGTATCGAAGAAGTCTCATCTAAAAAAATGCCTGACTATACCAAAATTGCTGATACTGCCTTACCTTCGGAGGATAATTTTTTGAAAGTAACGTTATCGGATAATTTAGAAAACCCTTTGGCATTGGCTACATTGCCTACTCGAAATGCAGTTTGGATAGAACAAAACGGCCAAGTAAAGGTTTTCGATGCTAAAAAACGTAAAACTAATAAAATCGGAAAAATTGATGCAACCAATCTGAAAGCTATTAAACTCGACCCCGAATTTGCTGAAAATGGTTATGTTTATACTTTTTCCGAAGTAAACTCCAACGAATATAAAATCGGCAGAATGCAACTTATGGGAGACAGTATAGCGACAATGAGCGATTTTTCGAGCCAATCAACTACTCCCTTAACAAAAAGTATTACTTATGAATTTGATAAATACGCAAGCGAAGCCTATCGTTTGCCCAAATATTTTGCAGGAAAATCTTTCAGATTTGATAGTAAGCAGGGTTTCGTATTAGAAACACTTGACGAAGATGGCAATGTGAAAAATGTTGAGCCATTTTTGTCGAATATTCGCTTTGACTCTATCATAGACATATCTTTTGGAGTTGATGGAGAATTGTATCTTTTAGAAAATACTCGCTTAGTAAAGATTGATTATTCAGAAAAGAACCGAAAACCGATAGCTATCGCTTCGGCTGATGCACTTTCGGGTAATGCTCCTTTTAAAGTAAAGCTTTCGTCAGACGGTTCGGTCGATTACGATGCAAAAGATCGGTTGAGTTTTGAATGGAGCATTATCGGTACTACAATTACTACCATCAAGGAGCAAAACCCAGAATATACTTTTTTGAAAGCTGGTAATTACGATGTAAAACTCAAAATAACCGATAATCAAGGCGAAAGTGACGAAACTTTATTAAAAATTCAAGTCAATAAAGCTGCTTCGAAGAAGAAATAGATTATTCATTTACTCGGAATCTCGTTTGTAATCAAAGATTTTATCTATGCTAAGCACGAAGTTATAATTAGTATTTGGTTGGTTCTATTTGAAACTTGGTAGTTTTTAGGAAGAATTCGGGAGTTGTACAAATAAAAAAAGATACACACTTTTGTTTCCGCATTTTTCGATAAAAGTTTATTAACGGCTTTATTTCATTTTAAACAAAACCTCTTTCAACTCAGCTTCGTCCATTTCACCCAAGCCACGCCACACTTGTCGGCCATTTTTTATTATTACGTAGGTCGGAATTTCTTCAACTTTAAAAACCGAAGCGATATTGTCACTTTTTTCGGCATCAATTTTTAAAAGCTTTATATTCTTATTTTGGTCGGCAATTTTGTTCAATATCGGAGTCATTTTTTTGCAAGGCCCACACCATTCGGCATAAAAATCTATCAAAACAAGACTGTTTGTATTTACAACTCGGTCAAGATCTTCGAGTGTAAAAGCTGCAATCGGCTGAGTAGTAGTAGTATTAGAGGCATAAGGTTTGCTTGAAGAGGTCCATTTCGCAAAACCACCTGCCATGTCATAGACTTCTATAAAGCCCAAATCACGCAAAAAAGTTGCAGCATCAGTGCTGCGTCTGCCCGAAAAGCAATATACAAATACAGGTCGGGTTTTATCAAGTTTTGCTTTTACAATATCTTCAAAATTATCATTATTAAAATTTAGATTGATAGCACGTTTTAGGTGTCCACGCATATACTCTTCGGGTGTGCGTACATCAATTAGCTGAGCAAAACCAATATTGTC
>JAFEIL010000211.1 GCA_017495105.1 Emticicia sp.
AAGTAATTCGCTACGCTAAAGTTGTAGTGGGTTCATAAAATAATGCGGAATTACGTATTTCGAATTACGAATTTTTAAAATATTATTCGTAACTCGTAACTCGTAATTCGTAATTTCAAAAAAATGGCACAAAAAAGAGATTATTACGATATACTGGGTGTTGCTAAAAATGCCTCAGAGGATGAATTAAAGAAAGCTTACCGCAAGCTGGCCATTCAATATCACCCCGACAAAAACCCTGGAGACAAAGCTGCTGAGGAAAAATTTAAAGAAATTGCCGAAGCTTATAGTGTATTATCTGATGCCGAAAAACGCCAACGTTATGACCAATTTGGGCATCAAGGTGTTGGCGGTGCAGGCGGTGGCGGTGCAGGGGTAAACATGGAAGATATTTTTGGAAGTGTTTTTGGCGATGATAGTCCATTTAGTAGTTTCTTCGGAGGCGGGGGCGGAAGCCGTCGTGGTGGTCCGAGTTTAAGAAAAGGTTCGGATTTGAGAATAAAACTCAAACTCGACCTAGAAGAAATTGCCAATGGTGTAGAAAAAAAAATAAAAGTAAAAAGATACGTTTCGTGCAACACTTGTAGCGGAAATGGCTCAAAGCACGGTACTTCCCTAAAATCTTGTGCAACTTGTAATGGCCAAGGACAAGTCCGTAAAGTAGTAAATACTATGCTCGGACAAATGGTTTCGACGAGCCCATGTCCAACTTGCCAAGGTGAAGGAAAAGTTGTTACTGAGCGTTGTGATATTTGTTTTGGAGAAGGTCGTCAATTGAACGAAGATTTACTTTCAATCAAGATTCCTGCGGGTGTGGGCGAAGGAATGCAACTTTCGATGACTGGCAAAGGAAACGTGCCAACTCGTGGCGGTATTGCGGGCGATTTATTGATTGTGATTGAAGAAGAAGAACATCCAGAACTCAAGCGTGATGGCAGCAATATTCATTTCGATTTACGCATGAATTTTGCTGATGCCGCTCTTGGTAGAGAAATTGAGATTCCGATAGTTGGTGGAAAAGTAAAAATAAACATCAAAGCAGGAACACAATCGGGCGAAATTTTACGCTTGAAAGGAAAAGGTTTGAAAGAACTTAACAGTTACGGAGTAGGCGACCAATTGGTTCATGTGAGCCTATTTACTCCTACTACTTTGAGCTCGGAAGATAGAGCAATTCTCGAAAAAATCAGAATAATGCCTAATTTTCAGCCAAAAGTTGATAAAAATGATAAAAGCATTTTTGAAAAAATGAAAGATTTTTTTCATTGATATTTTCAGAAACAAAACATAGAAAACGGTTTGGAGAATGCACTTCAAACCGTTTTTTTTATGTTTGAAATATCCGATTATAAGAAGTAAAATTACTAAATACCTACCTTAAATGAATCATACATGCCGTTTGAAAAATTTGGTTTAATTGAATATAAAGTTCTTTCTAACTCTTACCAAATTTTTCAATCGGACCGCCGAAGCGGAGGAGATTGTATGATTCGTGTTTTTTCCGAACCGCCGAAGCGGTTACTTTTTTTCAAAAAAAAGTAAGGCTAAGAATTGATTGATAGTATTTAAGTAGTTGAATAATATTAATCGACAAATTCATAAACAGATAACTATATGTCTATAAGCTAATTATCCTATTGTGGAGTTGTCGTCTATTGACCGTTGACTGCTTATCTCTGAATTTATAAATTACTTTTCAAGCAACTTTATCTTTAAATTATTAAATTTTTTATCAGAAAAACAATAAATATTTTCACCATAAAAATTTTCAAAGTATTTTGCAGAAATTAATAAAAACTACATGAGCAAAAATTACAAATGGTGGGTTGTTTTTATGTTATGGTTTGTATGTTTCTTTAACTATGCCGACCGCCAAGCTATTTTTTCAGTATTTCCACTTTTAAAAGAGGAAATGGGTCTGAGCGATGTTCAGCTTGGCATCGTTGGAGCAGCTTTTATGTGGGTATATGCTGGTTTTGGAGCAATAGCAGGCATTGTTGGCGATAGATTCCAACGTAAAACCCTAATCATTGGTGGACTAATCTTTTGGTCACTCGTTACAATCGGAACGGCTCTTTCTACCAACTACGTTCATTTAGTTATCTGTCGAGCCTTAGAAGGTTTTGGCGAAGCTTTTTATTTTCCTGCATCCATGTCACTTCTGAGCGATTATCATAGTAAAGAAACTCGCTCTAAAGCAATGTCATTTCATCAATCAAGTGTTTATGCAGGCACAATTGCGGGCGGAACAGTTGCAGGTTTTATGGGACAATATTATGGCTGGCACACAAGTTTTTATCTTTTTGGTGGGCTTGGCGTACTTTTAGGAGTTATTTTACTAGGTTTTCTGAAAGAACCTGTTCGTGGGCAAGCAGAAGTACAAGTCGAAACCCAAGACAGCTCACATGTATTGCTTGATTTAAAACAAGGTAATATTTTTGATAGCATTAAACAAGTCTTCAAACAACCAATGGTTTGGGTTTTGGTGGCAGTTTTTGTTGGAGCAAATTTCGTAGCCAGTATTTTCTTGACTTGGATGCCTTCATTTCTTTACAACAAATTCAACATGAGCCTTTCAATGGCGGGCCTAAACGCTACATTCTACTTACAAATGGCATCAGTTTTGGGCGTTATTTCAGGCGGATTTTTAGCCGATAAATTAGTAAAAACTTACCGAGGCGGCCGAATGATGGCACAAAGTATTGGCTTGATAATGGGCGTGCCGTTTATTTTCTTAGCAGGTTGGACACTCTCCATACCAATATTGATTCTTGCACTCATCGGATTTGGCTACTTTAAAGGACTTTATGATGCCAATATTTGGGCATCGCTGCATGACGTAGTAAAACCCAAAAACCGTGCAACCGCCGTTGGTTTTATGAACTCAATTGGTTGGTTTGGTGGCGGAATCGCACCGATTGCCATTGCTTACGCCGGTACAAAATACGGTATGAGTGCCTCAATCAGTGCAACATCAGCACTTTATTTGGTCTTTGGTTTATTATTGATTTTTGGAATCAGAAAATTTATGAAAAATCGAAAATCTTGAAAGAGTTTTCTACAATAAACATTACCTCTTTTATTTTTTACTAAATTTTAATTTTCCAACTAAATGATTTTTCCTTATTTTAAGATAATTTAAGTTTCTTTTCTGCCTGATTATCCTGCAAATTCCCTAATTTTGGGTTATCAAGAGAATATTTATTCACTAATCTCAAAAAATGAACAATTTCACAAGGCTAAACAATATCGTCGGATGGGCGATTTTTGCCGTTGCACTCCTTACCTATACCCTCACCGTTGAGCCAACCGCTAGTTTCTGGGACTGCGGCGAGTTCATCGCTTGTTCTTACAAACTACAAGTTCCACACCCTGCTGGGGCACCTCTTTTCTTACTCATCGGCCGTATGGCCTCACTCCTTGCGGGTGGCGATGTAACGAAAGTGGCCTTGATGGTAAATATGGTTTCGGTAATTGCTTCTGCGTTTACTATTCTATTTATGTTTTGGACAATCTCGCTTTTGGCTCGTAAAGTATTTGGCAAAAAAGGCGACGACCTCGACACAACCGAAATCATTTTAGTACTTGGTGCAAGTGCCGTTGGTTCGCTGGTGTATGCTTTTTCTGATTCTTTCTGGTTTTCGGCGGTTGAAGCTGAGGTTTACGGAATGTCTTCGTTCTTTACAGCCATTGTAATTTGGGCGGCTTTCCGTTGGGAAAACATCGAAGACGAATCAAAAGCTAATCGTTTCTTGATATTTACGGCTTATTTAGTTGGTCTTTCTATCGGAGTTCACTTACTCAACCTCGTTACGATTCCAGCTTTGGGTTTAGTATATTATTACAAAAAAGCAAAGAAAATCACTTGGAAAGGAGGCGTTATCGCTTTTTTAGTAGGATTATTAGTTTTGGCCGTTGTGAATACAGGTGTTATCACAGGTTTCCCTTCTTTGGGTTTTACGTTTGAAAAACTCTTTGTTAATACCTTCGGAATGCCGTTTAGTTCGGGCATTATTTTCTTTATAATCTTGCTCGTTGGTGGACTTACCTATGGAATTTTCTATACTCAAAAAAGAGGTATGGTTATAGCCAATACGGCTTTGATTTCATTCGCTTTTGTTTTAATTGGTTATTCTTCTTACACTATCGCTTTGATTCGTTCAAACTATAATCCGCCAATCAATGAAAACAATCCGAGCAATGTTCTGAATTACGTTTCGTACTTGAAACGTGAGCAATATGGTAGCCGTCCGCTACTTTACGGACCGGTTTTTACAGGAAAATTGGAATCAATCGAAAATGGCGAGCCTATTTACAAAATGGGTAAAAATAGCTACGATGTTTATGATTATAAGCCAACTTACATTTGGGGACCAAATAGCGAAAGCCTTTTACCTCGTATGTGGAGTAGCGATGCTGGCCATCAGCAGATTTATCGCCAAGAAATGGGACTTGCACAAGACCAAAAGCCTACGCTTTTTACAAATATTGGCTACATGATGAAGCGTCAGATGGGTTACATGTATTGGAGATATTTTGCATGGAATTTCTGGGGTCGCTCAAGCGATATTGAAGGTGCTGGACCGACAAATATTTTGGAGTCAAAAAGTGCACTTCCGCCAGCCATCAAAGAAAACCGTGGACGTACTAATTTCTTCGGCTTACCAGTAATATTAGGTATTTTGGGCTTACTTTATCACTATTTCCGTCGTGAGCGTGATGCACTCGTAATGTTCCTTTTATTCTTACTTACAGGCGTTGGTTTGGTTGTTTACCTCAATTCACCGCCAGTTGAGCCTCGTGAGCGAGACTATATCTACGTTGGTTCGTTCTATATTTGGGCAATTTGGATAGGAATTGGCGTATTAGGTTTGTTTGATTATGTTTTGAAATTCATCAAAAATTCACAAGCAAGAGCAGTTGGAGCAACAGTTTTAGGCTTAGCAGTACCACTTATCATGCTTCCCCAAACTTGGAAAGGGCACGACCGCTCAGGCCGCTACCACCAAGTAGATTTTGCTAAAAACTTATTAAATTCTTGTGCTCCAAACGCAATCTTATTTACAGGTGGCGATAACGATACTTTCCCTCTTTGGTATGTACAGGAAGTTGAAGGATTCCGTACTGACGTGCGTGTATGTAACCTTAGCTTATTGGGTACAGATTGGTATTGCGAACAAATGAAACGTAAAACTTATCAATCGGAAGCATTGCCGATTACGTTTACGACCGACCAATTATTGAGTGGTGTAAACGACCAAATACCTTTCGTTGAGCGTCTAAGCGATCCAATCAATTTAAAAGATTATTTGGAATTAGTGAAGAAAAACGACCCAGCAATTCAGATTCCTCTAACAACTGGCGAAAGTATCAACTCTTTACCATCGGATAGCCTTTTCTTGAATTATGATGTTGAGGCAGTGAAGAAAATGGGCTTTGTACCAAAACAATTTGAGCAATATTTGACTGGTCAAATAACTTGGAATATTGGCAAACGTGACTTGTTGAAAAACGATTTGATGCAACTCGAAATGATTGCTCAAAATAACTGGAAACGTCCAATCTATTTTGCAGGAACATTGGCAAATGACAACTATTTGAATTTGAAAGATTATATGCAGTTAGAAGGATATGCATATCGTTTATTGCCTATTAAAGTGAGTCAAGGCGATGATGGTTTTGCGAATACTGACGTAATGTATGACAATATGTTGAAGAAAATGGCTTGGAGAGGTATGAATAACCCAAATGTATACTATGATTCGGAAACATACTTGAAAGTGCCAATCATTACTGCTCGCTTGGCATTCCTGCGTTTGACTGATCAATTGGTAAGAGAAGAAAAGAAAACCAAAGCAAAAGAAGTGCTTGATTATGCAAACAAAGTATTGCCGGATAACGTGATACCATTTGACCAACTTTGCACCAACTACGTCATGTATTACTTTGAAGTAGGTGATAACAAGAAAGCAATGGAAATTGCCGAAACAATCACTAAGCGTGCAGATGGCAATTTGGCATACTTTACTCAGAAAGCGGGTCAGAAAAGTGCCGAATGGATGCCTGATAATATCCAAGATTATTTACAAATTAATCTTCGTAATTTGCAAGTGATTAGTAATATTTGTAGCAGAAATAACCAAGAAGTCGCAGCAAAACGCTACGAAGCTATTTATAATAAATATTATTCGAGAGTGGCAGAATAGTTTAAGTAAGAGCTCCGCTGGGCAACATTCGCTTAAAGCAAAGCCTTACTTGAGAAACATATAAAAATCCCCGTTGAACGAATCAACGGGGATTTTTTTATTATATTTGCAATATCGTTGCATTTATTAACAGCACCAGTTGAACCCAACCGCTGTGGCGAACCGCTCCGATTTCTAAATTGTGCAAAACCAAAAATGAAGAGAAAAGTATTTCAATATATAATCTTATTTTTAGCTCCCCTACTGTGGGCGGGGGGGGCTTCTGCCCAAGACTGCGATTGCTTTATTCAAGGAATTGTACAAGATGATGCCACAAAACAACCAATTTTTGGAGCAATTGTTTTGATAAAAGAATTAAATAAGGGGGTAAGCACCGATGCAAAAGGTTTTTACCGAATCTCAAATATTTGTCAAGGAAAGTATACAGTTATCGGGCGAATTGTGGGTTATGAAGAAAAAAGCTACACAATCAGCTTAGAACATGGAGCAGAACAGAATATTAAATTATCTGAAACTGAACACCACTTGGCCAATATCGACATCAAGGCTCAGAAAATTGAGAACCTTACCCAAACCAAAAACACACTCCAAAATGCTACTCTCGACCAAACTCGTGGGCAATCTTTAGGCGAAGCTTTGAAACAAATTTCAGGCGTAACTACTTTACAATCAGGTAGTTCGATTGCAAAACCTGTGATTCATGGAATGCACTCAAATCGTGTTTTGATAATGAACAATGGCGTAAGACAAGAAGGTCAACAATGGGGTAGCGAACATGCACCGGAAATTGACCCTTTTGTCGCTAAAAAAATCACAGTTTTGAAAGGAGCATCGGGTGTTCGATTCGGCTCAGATGCAATTGCGGGCGTAATCATGCTAGAACCCGATACTCTCCCCGACTCTACTATACTGAAAGGTGAAATCAATAGCATATATTTTACTAATGGCCGCCAAACGGTCAATTCAGGTATTATTGAAGGAGGTTTTAATAATTCAAATGCTAAAAAAATAACCAAAATTCCGTACTCTATCGGGTATCGAGTACAAGGAACTTATAAACGAGGTGGTGATATTTCTACACCTCAATATAGACTGGCAAATACTGGAATTGAAGAAATAAACTACTCATTATCAGCTAACTACAAAAGAAAGAATTGGATATCTGATATGTTTTTTAGCCAATTTAATACAAAAATTGCTGTTTTTTTGGGTTCGCACATAGGTAATGTTTCAGATTTGATTGAAGCTATAAGACGAGGGAGTCCACTAGCAATTTATATCCCCGAAACTTTTACTTATGATATCGGTCGCCCTTATCAAGATGTGCATCACAATTTATTGAAAATCAAGAATGTCATCAAAAATCGTAACGGAGTTTTATCGCTAACTTTAGGGAGGCAGTATGATTACAGGAAAGAAATAGATATTTTGCGTGGTGATAGGAACCTTATACAGCTTTTCAAGCTAACGACTTATTCAAGTGAATTGATTTATGAACATAAACCTATCTTAAAATTATTGACAGGTTCGATTGGTATAAATAGTCTTTATCAAGAAAATCTTACCACAGGAACGATAACCGAACCACGTTCTTCAACAGTTTTGATTCCTAACTTCAAGAATTTTACGTCTGGAGTTTTCTTAATTGAACGCATTGTGCGAAATAATTGGGAAATAGAAAGTGGTTTTAGATACGATATTCGACACTTGAATGTTTATAGGATTCCTCGTGGTGGACAAAACGTAGTGAATAATACCCAAAATAATCAAAATTTTTCGGGGACGCTCGGGGCAAATTATAGACCAAATGCCAAATGGAATTTTATGGCTAATGCAAGTTCGGCATGGCGAGCGGCAACCGTCAACGAACTTTACAGCGATGGTGTGCATCACGGAGCAGCAAGTTTTGAGCGTGGCAACGAAAATCTTGTACCAGAAGTTACCCTAAACCTCTCATTTACAGCTAATTACGTTTCCAAAAACTTTCAGGCAGAATTACATTTATACAATAATTACATCAATAATTTTATCTTTTTATCGCCTACTGGTCGCCCAGCTTTGACAATTCGTGGGGCATTTCCTGAGTTTCTTTACACACAAACTGATAGCCGTTTTCAAGGTTTTGATTTAAACGGAATTGTGCAAATTATAAAACATCTTTCTCTCAATAGTAAAATTTCTTACCTAAAAGCCCAAGATTTGAACAATAATCAACCATTGATTCAGATTCCTGCCAATCGTTGGGAAAATACGCTTCGTTATGACTGGAAAAAAACTTCGGTTTCATTGACAAATTTATATGTAGCCAAGCAAAATCGTATTCCAAAAAAAATCATTTTCTCAGATATTCCAAGTTCCGAAATTGTCTTTTCTGAATACGGAGGAGACTTCGCTCCTCCCCCAGCTGCTTACTCGCTTTGGAGTGCTTCGGCAAGTCAACAATTTGCAATAAATACCAAGCAAACACTCAATATTTCATTGACTATCAGTAATTTATTCAACACTACCTATCGAGATTATCTCAATCGTTTCCGTTATTTTGCTGACGAAATTGGTCGAAACGCAGCTTTCCGTGCTAAATATTCTTTTTAATTTTTTCTTGCAACATTATTGCATTTATCTTTTTATGTTTTATATTTGCAACATCAATGCAAAAGTAATAATATTTCATAAACCTTTATCTCATGGCAACTAAAAGTAACCAAATATACATTGCTCTACTCAGCTTATTAATTAGTACTACACTTTTTACGGTAAGTTGTAAAGATGAAGAAGTAGATGCCGAAGAAGAAAATGAATTAATTACGACTGTAAAATTAAATTTTACCAGTGGAGGTTCAACTCAGTCGTTTAAATATTCTGACCCCGATGGTGACGGAGGAAAAACTCCAACCATTGATGCCATTAGTCTAAAACCAAATACAGCTTATACATTAACGGTTGAGGTTTTGGATGAGTCAAAAATGCCAGTTGGAAATATTACCGATGAAGTAAAAAAAGAAAGCGATGAACATTTATTTGTTTATACACCAACGCCAAGTAGTTTATTGACCTATTCTTATGGTGATAAAGATACCAAAAACTTTGGAATTGGTATTACAGGAAGTGCCAAAACTAATGTAGCAGGAACAGGCAAATTAAAAGTTCAACTACGCCACCAGCCGCCAATCAACGGCAAAGCGACCAAAGATGGCACACCAACGCCAGGAAGTGATGATATAAATATTGATTTTAATGTGACTGTTCAGTAGAAGTTAAAGGAAAATTATACGCTAAAGCCACAGGTTTTTACAACCTGTGGCTTTAGTTTTTATGCAAATTCAGCTAAAACAATTACCTTCGTAAAAAAACAATTTCAAAAAATATTATGACAAAAAAACGTATTGCGATTGACATGGACGACGTAATGGCAGCCGCAGGAAAGAAGATTTTAGCAATTTATAACCGATTAATTGGAACAGATTTTCAAGAATATCATTTCATAGATAAAGGATACTATGATGTTTTGGCCGAAGAAAATTATCATGTGATAAGAGAGGAAATTTTCAAACCAAATTTTTTCAGAACACTCGAGGTAATGCCCGATGCAGTTGAGGTAATCAAGAAACTACACGAAAGATTTGATATATTTATTGTTTCGGCAGCGGTTGAGTTTCCGAATTCATTAAAAGAAAAAGTTGAATGGTTAGAAGAGCATTTTCCATTTATTTCTTGGAAAAATATTGTTCTTTGTGGCGATAAAAGCATTATTTCAGCCGATTATCTGATTGACGACCACGAAAAAAACCTAAGTACATTCAAAGGCAAATCATTGTTATTCGATGCAATCCACAACCAAAAACTCGAAGGCTATCAACGCTTCAAGACTTGGAGAGAAATTGAGGCTTTTTTTGATAATGAGTAAAAATGAGAAGTTAATTGAGTGCGGTTCATCTGATTGGATATGCCACACTTTAAAATCATTTATGACAAAACCCTATGACACCTAAACAAATCGTTGAAAAACTCGCATCATTCTCTAATCGTGGAGTTGCAACCGAAAACGAAGCTCCTGTACTAGATTTTCTGACACAACTATTTAACAATCAAAATGTTAGTCGAGAGTCTTTCCGAACGCCGAAAACCTATATTTCGGTAGTTTGGTGGTTGATTTTCGGACTTTCGGCGGGATTAATATGCCTGAATTTTTCTTCGATTTTAGGTTTAATAATTACTTTCTTTTTCGTAGCGATGGCCATGTTGTATTTCAATTGGTACGCTTCGCCCGTGACGAATTTTCCGCCTTTGGTAAAATCTCATAACCTTGTCATTAAAGATAAAAATGCTTCTCCGAAAACTAAGAAACTGATTTTAATGGCTCATTGGGACACCGCTCCGATTTCGTTGCTTTATCGCCCAGAAATGGTTGGTAATTTCCGCAAATCGCTCAAAATGAGTTTAATTCTGATAATGGTGGCTCAGTTTTTGGCAATTTCTCAGTTTTTGATACCAAACGATTTCCTGCTTTTAGTTTCTAATATTTTGGCTCTTTATTTTATTATTCAAGGCATCACGGCCACGGTTGATTTTTTCAGATTGGGCTATTCAAATGGTGCTTCTGATAACGCAACGGGTGTAGCGGCAGCCATCGAAACTGCTCAAAAACTTTGGAGCAACAACCTACAAAATCTTGATGTTGAATTGGTAATTACTGGAGCAGAAGAAGTGGGTATGATTGGAGCAAGAGCATACATGAAAGCTCATTATCAGGAGTTTACAAAAGAAACATATCTGATAAACTTTGATACACTAGGCAGTGGGGACTTGAAAATTATTACCCAAACAGGTAGCTGGTCAACGATTGTTTATGACAATAAATTAGTGAAAACGGCCAAAGAAGTCACGACAAATATTGCGACGCTAAAAGAAGTAAAAACAGGAGCTTGGCACACGGCAGATTTCGATTCGGTTTGGTTTCAGCGAGCTGGAATTCCATCAGTTACGTTGGCAGCACTTGATAAAAACGGTCGAATGCCAAACATTCATCGACCAACTGATATTTTAGCCAATGTCGATTTTAAACCCATGGAAAAAGCCATAATTTTGGCAGAAGCAATCGGAATACAACTAAACACAAGCAATCATGACTCGTAAGGAAACTATTTTTTATTTTGCACTGGGCATTATCAATATCGCTTCGGGCATTCTCGACATTGAGTGGCTCAATTATGTATCAAAGCCGCTTTTGATGATTTCTTTGTTTTTCTTTTATTTTCAGAAAGTAAAGCAAAATATGGAGAATTCTGATAAAACGATTCTTGTTTCACTGATTTTCTCATGCTTGGGAGATACTTTTTTGATGTTTCAAGGTAAAAACCCTCAGTTTTTTCTGCTTGGCTTAGGTTCGTTTTTGGTGGCACAAATAGCTTATTATTTCATCTTTTCCAAAAGCGGAAAAACACAATATTTAAAAAGATTACCTATCACAATTTATACAATGGCTCTCGTAGCGTTTCTTTGGGACAAAATTCCACAAAGCTTTTTACTCCCAATTTTTGTTTATTCTTTTGCTATAATGACGATGGGAATTGGAGCAATTCAACGCCAAACTAACCCAAAAAGCTATCGTTTTGTATTAATTGGAGCAATTTTGTTCATCATTTCTGATTCTTTAATTGCCATAAACAAATTTGCGTATTCAATTCCGCTTTCGGGTCTTTGGGTCATGGCAACTTATATTGCAGCTCAATATTTGATTGTGGAGGGAGTACTTTTGGGTAGAAATATAAAATAAAAAAGGGCGTATTCGATACGCCCTGCTAATCATTATACTCCAAAAAACTCCAAAATTTTCGATTTTTAAGATACTCAAAATCTTCTTCGTTATCGTAAGCCTCTCTCTCAAAACTTATTTGACGATAGGCTATCCAAAAACTACGACAACGTACATAATGAAACAACCATTCAACAAAGTACCAAATATAAAAAGGTAAAATAAAAAGTTCGAGTTGCTGACGGATATGGATTTTCTCGTGATTAATCAGAACCTTACTTGGTTTTTTTGAGCGTACAATTATAAAAGGAAACAATGTAATTCCTTGTATTTTCTTTAACGGTACACCCTTTATCAAAATCATTTTTTACTTAATCATTGTATTTTATAGAGTCGGACTTATATCGCCCGACTCTATAAATAAACTTATTTCTTACTAAAAATATCTTTAATTGGACTACCAACACAGCCATTTGGCTCTAAAATATTTAATAAAGCCGCCAATGTTGCAGCAATATCAGAAATATAAGTCTGTTCTAATGTTTCACCTTTCGGAATTTTCCAACCATACCAAACTAAGGGCACATGTCGGTCATATTGCCACATTGATCCGTGCGTTGTGCCTTTTTTAGAACCACTGTACCAAGCTGGTTCAAATAAAATCAATATATCACCGCTGCGTTTTGGATTGTAAATATTTTCGATGAGTGGTTTATAAAAAGGTGGAATTGTTGCCGAATTGATATCATGTAAGTTCACCACTTGATAAACTGAAGAACCCAAAGTCAACATTTTTTGCTTGACTAAATCATAAACCTGATTCATTGTCACATTTTTCTTTGCCATCAAATCATGGTCAAGATATAACTGATAATTATCTTGTGCTTTTATCCATCTTCCTTCACCAAATTTTTCAATCATTTGGCCATTTAAATAATTAATTTCTTTAAATAACTCAATGTTTCCTGCTGGAATTTTATGTTTTTTCAGATAACCTGAAATATCAGCTACACCATGGTCAGCAGTCAAGAAAACTACATAATTTCCTTTCCCCAAAGTTGCATCCAATTTATTTAAAACCTCAGCAATATCACGGTCTAAACGAAGATACGTATCTTCAATTTCGATGGAGTGTGTACCCGTTGCATGCCCCACATAGTCAGGTGTCGAGAAACTTACACACAAGAAATCAGTTTCTTTTCCTTGACCCATTTTCTCGTTTTGAAGTGTAGCCAAAGTGATTTCTTTTGTAATTGTGTTTCCATAAGGCGAAGTCAATAATGCTCCATAATTAGCAATTGTATGTGGAAAAACAGGCAGTTTTTCGCCCGACAAAGCATTTTCATATTCTTGATTATCTGCTTCGCTTTCAGTGTATTGATCAATTGGCAACAGCGTTTCCCATTTCTTAGCCATCAATTTATCGGGCATTTTCTGAGCATTGAAATCTTTCATCCATTGTGGCAAATCATTCATATAATACGTACTCGTAATCCAATTGCCCGATTTAGCATCAAACCAATAAGCGGCATCAGCCGAATGCCCCGCTGGCAAAATTCCACCACGGTCTTTCACCGCAATTCCAATTACTTTTGATCGAAACTCACTCGCAATCTTCAATTGGTCAGTAATTGTGGTCGTGTGCATATTTACAGGTGAACGTTTGCCTTCTACTCCAGCTTCACCCGCACCTACGGCACGTACAGTTGTATCTTCGGCCACATAAACGCTTCTATTTGCTAACGGGTCATACCATTCATTGCCAATAATACCATTTATAGCAGGAACAGAACCCGTATAAACTGCCGCATGACCAGGTCCAGTAACTGTATTTGCATAATGATATTGATTATTTTTGCAGTTAAAGCCTTCATTCATCAATCGCTTAAAGCCACCTTCAGAATATTTGTCGTAATAGCGATAGAGGTAGTCGTACCGCATTTGGTCAACCATAATACCCAAAACTAATTTAGGTTTCGAGGGTGCTTGGGCAGGTTTTGTCTTTTTTTGAGCTGAAATAGAAAAGCTTATTAGTAAAAAAAGAAGGGTTAGATGTTTCATTATTAGTCTGTTAAATTTAGATATATGATGTTTATGTCTTAATTAAATAAACATCAAAAATAGTTATCTTCTTTCAGAAACAACATTCTATCTCTTTAAATATTTGTAAAATTAAATACTTAAACTAAAAATAAAGCACTTAGCTCGCATTTTTGATTTACGACCTTTCCTTTGTACCTTTGTAAAGTTATGCAAGATTTTTTTACTGAGTCAAATCAAAAGTTAGCGTTATTTAACGAATTCTTGAGCTCACCCAAGCAAATCGTTATTACTACCCACCAAAATCCTGATGCCGATGCCCTCGGTTCATCATTAGGGTTATCCGCATATTTAAATAAAAAAGGCCACTTCACAACTGTTATAACGCCAACTGACTATCCAGATTTTTTGAGATGGATGTCGGGTGAAAGTGAAGTAATCAATTTTGAAAGTGACCGAAATAATTTGGCAAAAGAACTCATCGCAAACGCCGATATGATTTTCTGTCTCGATTTTTCTGCCTTGAATCGTATCAAAGGTATGGAAGGGTTTATAAAACAATCGGCGGCAAAGAAAGTATTAATTGACCATCATCAGCAACCAGAAAACTTTGCTGATTTTGTATTTTGGAATGAAAGAGCAGCCGCAACTTGTGAGTTGATTTATGAATTAATTGAAAAATTGAACGATAAGCACCTAATTGATATTCCAACGGCCGAATGCCTTTACGCAGGCCTAGTTACTGATACGGGTTCTTTTAGGTTTGATAGCACAAGCGAAGAAGTACATAGAATTGCAGGAGAACTAATTTCAATTGGTATTCACCCAAATAGTATTCATAGAAAGATTTTTGATAGCAATACTTTTGACCGTATGAAATTTTTAGGATTTGTTTTGGGCGAAAAACTCACCTATCTTCCAGAGTATAATGTGGTTTACATGGCCATCTCTAAGGAAGAATTAAGCAGATTTAGTTCAAAAAATGGTGATACCGAAGGCGTAGTAAATTACGGCCTTTCGATTAAAGGAACAGTAATGGCTGCTATTTTCACTGAAAAAGAAGATATGATTCGAGTTTCACTTCGATCGGTAGATGATTTTTCGGTAAGTGAGCTTTCAAGAACTCATTTTAATGGTGGTGGACACAAAAATGCTGCAGGTGGACGTTCACACGATTCATTAGAAAAAACCGTTGAAAAATTCCTTTCTTTATTGCCAAAATATAAAGAAGAATTAACTAAAAACTAAAATTCTTATAATCAGCATATTATTCATAAATCAAACTAGTAAATTCTAATTAATACATAATTTTCAATGACAAATTTTTTAAAAACAACATTGAGCCTTGCAGCGGCTACAAGTTTACTTTTTTCTTGTAACAAATTTAAGGTTACTCAAGACCCAGATGGCTCAAAGTACCAAATCCATGAGCAAGGTAAAGGTAAGAAAATCAAAACTGGCGATATTTTAACATTTGATTTAGTAATCAAAGCAGTAAATGACTCAACTTTTGAAGATACTTACAAACGTAAACAACCAATTACGATGGTAGCTCAACAAGGCACTTACAAAGGCTCTTTCGAAAATGCATTGATGCACTTGACTGAAGGTGATAGTGCAACGGTTTTAATCAATGCCGACTCACTTTTTGCACGTATGAGTCAACCACTACCAGTTGGTATAACTAAAGGTTCTGACTTGAGATTTATCGTAAAAATTAAATCAACTCAAACTCGTGAAGATTTCCAAAAAGCACAAGATGCTAAGAAAAATAACGAAGCTAAATTGATGGAAGATTATGCGAAGAAAAACTTCCCAACTGCAACAAAAACACAATCTGGAATGTATTACGTCGTTATTAAAGCAGGAACTGGAGATTTAATCAAAGCTGGTCAAACAGTTACAGTTGATTATACTGGAAAATTAATGGACGGTAAAGAGTTTGACAGCTCAGTTGGTAAGCCTGGCCCTAAATTCCAAGTAACGGTTGGTCAAGGTGCGGTTATTCCAGGTTGGGAACAAGCATTGGCAATGATGAAAAAAGGCGAAAAAGCTATTTTTTATATTCCATCAAACTTAGCCTATGGCGAGCAAGGTGGAGGTCCAATCCCACCTTTCAGTTCATTAATTTTTGAAATGGAAGTTTTAGACGTAAAATAATACCTCTGCGAGCTGGTTGATGACTGGCTCGTACCAAATTCAAATATATCAATAATTGAGATGAAGAAAATTGCGTTTTTGTTAGTTTTAGTAAGTTTAGTTATTGTAAGCTCGTGTGGCAAATTTTTAGAAAATGACGTCGACGCCACTAATCAAAAGAATACACAGGAGATAGCCGATTACATCAGTCAGAAAAAGCTGCAAATGCTTAGTACCACTTCTGGAATGAAGTATTCTATTGACCGGGTTTCATTAGGAAGAGATGCTACAATTGGTGATGAAATTACTTTTCATTTCTCATTATCTTTACTAAATGGTATTAAAGTAGATAGTACCTCAAGAATCAATAATGCTCCTGCCAAAATCACACTTGGTGCATCAAATATCATTGCTGGCTTTTTAGAAGCTATATCACTTTTAAAAGAAGGTGAACGAGGCACATTCATTATGCCATCAGTTCTAGGCTTTGGTTCGCAGTCAAGTGCAACTATTCCTTCTAATTCTAACTTAAGATTAGATTTAGAAATCATCAAACTTCGCTCAGAAGACCAAATTATTGATGAATATGTAAAAGCAACAAAGCTGACTCTTACCGAAAAGACCTCAACTGGCTTACGTTTTTTGCGTACGCTTGAAGCTCCAAGTGGCACTCAACTCAAAGCCGGGCTTTTAGCTACGGTCAAGTATACAGGTTTTTTAGCCGCAACTGGTAAACAATTTGATAC
>JAFEIL010000386.1 GCA_017495105.1 Emticicia sp.
GTATCCTCATTGTAAATTAGCCTCGCCACCCAAAACATCGCTTCAATATAATATACTGAATTAGGGTCATCCTCTCTTTGCAAAAACTTATCAATAAATTGTTTTATATCAGATGATTCTAATAGTTCTCTCTTTAATATTCCGTCCAATTTGCAATGGTCTAAATACTCCGTATATTGTTTGTAAAATAGTATATTCTCAATAACTTTTTCAAACTCAGTTGAAATACTTGTAGTTTCTTTATATTTATCTAAAAAAGCTAATCTTTGAGCATATAATTCTTGTACTTTTTGAAGTAATGATAAAGCATTTTTCCTCTTGTGTGGAATGTACGTTATTAATCCTTCAAAATTGCCAATAGATTCTTGCATGTTTACAAAGAAGGATAATTCATTATTCCTTTTTTGCCCTTCATTAGAAAAAGCTTGGACAACAAAAGGTAACTTTTTTAAGTAAATAGTTTCTCCAGGATGTAAGATAAACGTATTGTAAATATTCTGCCGATTAGAATCCAAACTACTACAAACTAACCTAAAAGAAGTGTTAGAGTTAAATATTATAGTATCAGACATTTTTCTGCTATTATATCCCTTAAAAATTAAATTGGCTGAAATTTCTGCTTGAATTTTAAGGGCTTTATTGCTTGTATTCTCTATAATTATTTTAGTGATAGCTTCATTATTAGATTTAAAAAATTGAAGCGAATAAGCATTTAAAAAGGTAAGAGTTAGGGCAAAAGTTTGAATTAATTTTCGCATAAGTCATAATTTAATATTGGCTGATAATAACTTTTCTAAACTCACTTAATTTCTCACTTTCGACTATATTATTATTTTCAGAATTTGATTTTTGCCAATTTATGATAATTCTTTTAGGACTAACTCCTTTATTAATTAAATAATTTGCGACGACTTTTGCTCTATATTCAGCTAAGGTTGAGTTTAATCTTTTATCCCCTACATTATCAGTAAATCCCACCACATTAATAGTAAAATTAGGGTTTGTTTTCAAGTAATTAGTTATAGAATCTAAAGTTGAAAAATATTCTTTTTTCAACGTATATTCGCTCTGCGTAAAATATATTGTCTGATTAACCCAAATAGTTGACGAGTTATCCTTTTTAACAATTCTACTTTGAACAGAGTCTTTGAGCATCAAACTTGTGTTATTATAAAAGTTCAAATCAACTAAATTGATACCTTTTTTAAGAAAAAAACTTGGTGATTTTAATAAAATATTCTCTTTAATAATAGAAACTTGATAGGAGCTTTGGGTAGAAATTTCATCTGATATAGGTATGACCAATCCTGTTTTATTATTTATGAATTTTGTTAAGCTTTTTGTACAATGTAGAGATTCATTAACAAAATGACTTACTTGATATTCATTATTTTTTTGAAAATCGTTAGGATAACAGTATATTAATAAGTCTTTCTCAATTATTGCTTTTTTTGCTTTTGATACGCTAAAAGTATAGTTAGCGTATGATTGCTTTTCAAATTTACCATGATAGTTTATAGGAATCCTTATCAAGTGAGAATTAGAATGTCCGAGTTCAAGTAAAATCTCGCTAACATTCAAATCTAAACCAATCTTAGAGTTGGCACTTGTTTCTCCAATGCTTACTTTCTCATTATTTCTGTTAATGAAAAGTTGGGGTTTTAAATAATTCCCCGTACTATCATCTAAAAATGAACAGGTGAACTGGATTTTTTTTTCTTGGCTCCATGAAATTGTATATATTAATAGAAAAAGTATAATGAATTTGAGTTTCATATTTTTATTTTTTGGAGAGCATGTCTAAACTAAACATGCTCTCTTGTAAATACTACGTACAGTACTTTAGCTACAATGAACAAAATAAGTATATCCGTCATTACTTGAATTAAATTCGTCAGCAAGACTATCAGCTTCAGCTCGTGAGAAGTCATGTCCACCACATGTTCCTCCTCCATTAGCTCCTTGTGAACAAACAGCACAATTGTCTAAAAGCCCACCTTTTACTTTTTTCATTTGCTCTCTTGAAAGTAAAGATGCCCCAAAATTTGAAATCATTTTTTTCATTTATGTAAAATTTAATGTTAAGAATTATTTATTTTCGATTTGCAAATCCATTGTTGGTAAATAGTTTAACCATCTTTAAAATATCCACTACAATTTAATTTAGGAATTTTTAGTCGTCTAATTAAAGTATTAATGTTTGTTAGTTCGTAAGCATTTTATTCTTTTTTAAAAAGGAAGATTTTAGATAAATACGCTCCTGTTGGTATCCTCGAATCAATAGAATTAACATATTGAAACCCGTTTGTGCTAACTAAATTTATCAAAGTATTCTCGTCAAAAAGTTTATTGTTACATCCTATGTGAATTTCACCATTTTTTCGACCTAATGATTCTCTGTCATAGAGCTTTCCACCTTTTTTCAATATTCTAAAAATATCTTTCAACATAGTTTCTTTGTCCGAAAATTCGTGCAGAGAATTATCAATAATTACTTTATCAAAAAAGTTAGACGGTAAAGTCGTTGTTTTTTCATTTCCAATTACTGGTATTATTATATTAGAAATAGGAGCTTCTTTGATTTTTGAATAATATTTAATAACCTTATCGGCTTGTTCTTGCGTAGTACAAGACGAATCAATATCTTCACAATAAAAAGTGGCTTTTTCCGAAAAAACTGATAATACACCTATAAATGTCATTGATTTTGAACCAATATCTGCAATTTTCTCACCTTCTTTTATATCAAAAAAACTAAGTGAGCTTCCCCATGAATCTGATATTATTTTTTTGTTTGGAAAGTAGACTCCACCACATTTTTCTATTAATAATGACACCTCATTTTCTTCAATATCTTGCGAGAAACATCTTCCACTAAAAATAATAACAATTATTAAGTAGCGTTTTATTAAATATCCCATAGTGTTTAATAATTTAAATCTCATGTGTTAAAACGCATGAGATTGATTTTTTTAATAACAACAATTACAACATCCGCCTGATGAACTACCACAAAGCCATGCTATGGCTGATGGTATATCATCATCTGGACCAATTGGGATTTGTTCAATTTGAGGAGGGTATGTACTTCCACCGTAACAATAGCAACCAACTATTCTATCTCCATCACCACCTTTTACCCTCTTCATTTGTTCTCTCGAAAGAACGACATTTCCAAAACTCGAAATCATTTTTTTCATTTTTGTAAAATTTAATGTTAAGAATTATTTATTTTCGATTTGCAAATCGATTGTTGGCAATTATTTTTTAAATCGTTTT
>JAFEIL010000112.1 GCA_017495105.1 Emticicia sp.
TTGCAATTCCATATACATCCCTTATATCTCTCCAAGTGTACGACGAATTAAAGAAAACAAAAAAATCTCTCATCATCTTTATAAAAGTTAAAGTAATTGTGCTATTCTTACTAATCTATATGCTAAAGCAAAACTTGCAAAATCATCAGCAATACCTGCTCCAAGTGTTACTACATCTTCAACAATAGTTCCAACGATAATTACCGCAGCAGTTCCAACTGCTACCGCTTTCAAGTACGTTATTACTTCTGGGTTTTGTTGTAAAAATATTGTAATTTCCTTATCTAAATTCTGAGTACTTTGTTCAATTTTTTCTAAAAACTTTTTAATTTTTTGATGAATATTTTCAGGGACACGAACTGGTTGTAAATCTGGACTTGTTCGTGGCTGGGTTCGATATATAATTAACCCATCTTCATCTAAAGTAACAACTAACTCTTTTGAAATGTCTCTTGGATTTGGCAAAATTCTTGGTGAAGGCAAGTAAGATTTCCCTTTAATCCAAGAGATTCCATTGCCTGGACATTCAGCGTTCGCTTTATCTACATATCTCTTAACTTCATCTCTTCCTGTTTCTTTCTGTCCCAACGATTTTATTTCATAAATTTCTCGTGTAAGCGGATTTGCCAAGTCTGCGTAACCAGTATTACCTAAAGCACTACTTTTGGGGATTTTAAATTCTCGAACTGCAAGTGGATTTCGTAAAATATAATCATACTGAATAAGCCAATGCTCCATTGTTCCTTGAATACTTACTCGTCCAATTCTTCTCGTACCAGAACAAGGTAGAATATCATCATATTGATTAAGTTCATCCATTACAACTGTATTGATTTTAAATAAGTTTGTATTAAAATCAATCATTTCAGCCTCACCACAAGTAATAAAACTCAAGTATGGAATTTTCTGATTAATATTTGGTGAATACTTAACAGCTCTACCCAATAAATTAATCTTCACCTCATCACTATTATCAGGATTTCCTGTTGGATAAATAGTTTTTCCACTTGAAAGTCTTGTCCAAAGTTTTGTTACATCCTCATTTTTCATGAAAGAATCATCACCTTCAACATCAAATGTTTCCAAAGGATTTACTCCTCCACTAATCATGGCATTCCAAACTTCATCTAAAAGGTCTCCATTACAACATGATACGCTTGATGGGCGAAGACTGGCTCCTGCAGGGCTCGTTCATACCATGTTAGCCGTTATTCGTTCTGAAAAACCTTTTGACCCACAATATCAGCATCCTAAGATGGCAGCTTAAAAAATTGTACTATTTTTATTACTTTTATCTTAGCTATCTGAGGGAACGGACATTTCATATACCAACGGTGGAACGGAAAACTACTGCTGAGTAATAATTCTATCGTATATCAAGCTTTTCTCAGCATCAATAGATTTAATTTGTATATTTTTAAATGCTAAATTTGAAGTGATAAATCCTTCCTCTTTAATTAACATTCCTTTCTTATTATATAAGAATCCTAAACTTGGTGTATATAAACCTTCTTTTAATTCGAAAAAGCTATTTGAATAACTATACATATCTTTTTGCACTAATTCATCCGTAATTTTACCAGATAACGGGTCATATAAATAATACTTTCTATTTTTTAAAGGTTTTTTTCTTTCATAATTGTTACCAAAATTTACTCTTAAAACCCCCGTTGTTGGAATTTTCAAAATAATTCTTCCTGCCATAGTACTTGATTGTAAACCCTCTCCATAATCTACATTATAGAAAATAATACAAGTCCCACTGTAGTTTTTAGGAATTAAAATTGCTTCTCCTTTAAAATCAAACACTATACAAAACCAAATAAGAAAAGGACTTATAATTATCCCAATACCTATAACTATCTTTTTCATTTTCTTGTATTTCTATTTTTAAATATTGTGTTCCATATATTATTTGAAATTGGTATTCCATCTTGTAAAGCATTTTCAATCACACCTAAAGAGCTAACTTTATATTAATTTGTACTATAAATTAATGGAAAATCATTTGTTGGATAGCTTGCTATAACCTCTTGACTGTAAGGTATAGAGTAAGTATCAATAAACCAACTTTGCTTACTTTGTTTATCAAAAATGAATATTTCCCCCGCTGGATAAGGGTCTCCTTTTAAAGAACTTGTAACTTTTAATGTCTTCAAATTCGGGATGTATTCAATGCTTAATTGCAATTGAAAGTTTAGTACAGGAGCTAACCCTAAAGCTAATGGGTCTGCCGCAGTATATATTAAATCAAAGTTTACAATGTTACCATATAAATTAGAGGTTTTCCGTGATACTTCAGGATTTGCTGAAGTTTTTATTACCCCAAGTAGCACTGTTGGGTCACAATATGGTTGTAAAATATTAGCCTTACCTGCTTTAAAGTCTACCTCAGTTCTAATAATTACTCTGGAAGAATTCGTTTTCCAGTCGGTATCATCAATATTAATTTCATTAGGAATACATGAAAAGCCTCTACCGTCTCCTCTATAAGCATAGAAACCATCGAATGGTTCAGGAATAAAATGTCTTGTATATATGATGAATCTAAGTTTATGTTCATTAAATGATATTATATTTGCTTCTCCACAAGTAACAAAAATCAAATTTGGCACATTTTCACCAATTGGAGGAGAATACTTCACTGTCCGACCTAAAAAATTTATAAATACCTCATCTGCATTATCGGGGTTTAGGTTCAGGTGGTAAAAATTTATACCAACTTTTTAATGGCTTTGGTAATGTATCTAATAAGCAACTATCATTTACTATTGTTATTCTCCATGTTGGTGGGTCAAAAATATACTGGTTTATATCTATTAATTTATTATTAGTTTTTAAAATAGAATTAAGATTCCCGCCTATGAAAATTTGTGAATTATCAATATTTAGGGTGGCTAAATACTTTAAATTCTCATTCTCTATGAGGGGTTTTTTTAATTGAGTTAATAGAAGTTTAATTGTATCATTGTGAGTTTGTAAAACATGAATATAAACTTGGTCTTTTGGAGAGTATTTTAATATATACCTTTTTAAATAGTTATTTATTTGGGCATATTTAAACCCAATTTTGTCGTCTCTAAAAGTAATATTATTTTCTTTTTTACCAGTACATGATAATAAAATAATCCAAATTATTAAAGCAATTGTTGCATTTTTCACGTTAATTTATCTATTTAAATGTATATTCTATTTTGCTAATGGCATCAATTAAATCATACCCCCCGTTAGTCCGCATCTGCGATGCTGGACTTTCCGAGTAAGGCATTTGTAATGC
>JAFEIL010000149.1 GCA_017495105.1 Emticicia sp.
GCATCAAACAAACTATAAATAGAATTTATGATAAAAATACTTTTAGCTTAAACTCTTTGTACAGCCGCACAAAAGAGAGAAACAAAATAATGATGAAAATTATAGCAGTAAATTCTGGTTTATAAGGGTTTAGTCCTAAATATTTATTTGTTCCATCAACATTCATTAAGTGAGCGACCGAAGTTAAAGCGAAAATTGAATAGCGATTTGTGAGTAAAGAGTACGCAAAATACATCGGTATAGCTGGAAATGAATAACGTTCGTGCATTTGAGTATTCACAAAAAAGAATACAATACTTGTAGTTGCGGCAGTTAGCCAAAGCATAGCGTAATAGTCTTGGTCTAAGGCTTTTTTAAAAAGAATTTTGTTCAAAGTGCTGACTACCAAAGGTAAAAATGTAATAGCTGATAAGCCAAAAAACATAATGAAACCCCATTTTTTATAAGTAAGACCTAGAAAAATTAAGGTGTCGTTGATAGTGTTTGGGTCTTGTTTGAGCAATAAATACCAAATATTAAAGGCATTTACGGATACACGAGGAAAGAAACCAACCGATTCTCGAACGACTTTCAAGAAATTATGGAAAGTTCCACCCAAAATAAAAGGACTGAGCAAAACGAGTTGAGCAATTATAGAAACTGCCAACATCTTCAAAATCAATATTTTATCAAATTTTACACTCAACTGATAAATAAGCAATATTGCAAAAAATGGCAAAAAAACAATAGCTTGAAGTTTGGCATAGATAGATAATGTACAAAAAAGAGTTGCCCAAAGGAGTTTTCGCTCGAAAAGGCAAATCATGGCTAAGATTACGATGGTAGTTGGTACGCTATCGAGCTGCCCCCAGATAGTTGTGCAATACAAATAACCCATGTTGAAAAGCAACATGTATTCGGCAAATTGGCGAGTATAATATTTTCGTAGGGCATAGGCGATAGTGATTGCCCCTGCGAAATCGAACAATAAAAAGAAATATTTGAGTTGATAGCTATTGGTGTAAATGAGTTCTTTTGTGCCGTGAAGTTTGCCAAACCAATAAAGGCCGTGCAAATAGATGGGCATATAGTTGGTGTCGGAGTTATAGATTTGGCTCAAACCATGTTCTAAGGCATACGCCGACCAACGTGGCCAGTCGTTGTTGAGGTCGAACCAAAAACCAGTATGAGGTATAATAGCAACTAAAAGACTAAAAAAAAGTATATGATGCCATTTGATTGGCGAGTTTTCAAGGAGTTTTTGCATGATTTGATATTTAAAGGCACGCAAATTTAAGAAAATAGAAGATGGAAAAGGAATCATTATGAAATATAAAAGCCTTTCATATTGAATGAAAGGCCTTGTAAAATTAAATAATGTACTTTAGGCATGAATCGCACGATTAGCAGTTGCTGCTAAAGCGGCTTCTTTCAAGGCTTCCATGTATGTCGGGTGAGCGTGTGAAATGCGAGCGATGTCTTCTGCACTTGCTCTAAATTCCATTGCTGTAACGGCCTCGGCAATCATATCGGCTGCTCTTGCACCGATGATGTGTACGCCCAAAATTTCGTCAGTAGTAGTATCGGCCAAAACTTTTACTAAACCATCTGTATCGCCACTGGCAGTTGCACGACCAAGAGCTTTGAATGGGAAACTTCCAACTTTGTAAGCCACTCCTTTGGCTTTTAGTTCTTCTTCTGTTGCACCAACTGAGGCAACTTCTGGCCAAGTATAAACTACTCCAGGAATAAGATTATAGTTAATATGTGGCTTTTGTCCAGCCATAACTTCTGCCACAAAAACGCCTTCTTCTTCGGCTTTATGGGCGAGCATTGCTCCACGCACTACATCACCGATGGCATAAATACCTTTTACGTTTGTTTCCAAAGTATGTTCGTCAACTACAACTTTACCACGGTCAGTTGCTACGCCAACGGCTTCTAAATTTAAGCCATCAACATACGCACGGCGACCGATACAAACCAAGCAATAATCACCTTTGATTTCAACTGACTTGCCATCTGCACCTTCACCAGTTACGGTTACTTCTTCACCTGAATTTTCGATTTTTGTTACTTTCGTATTAAAGAAAAACTCTGCTCCGAGTTTCTTGATTGATTTTTGTAATTCTTTACCCATCGTTTTATCCATCGTCGGAATCATCGAATCGGCAAATTCTACAAACGAAACTTTCGCACCCAAACGAGCGTAAACCGAACCTAATTCTGCACCAATTACACCTGCACCGATAACGATTAAATGTTTTGGGATTTCAGTTAAACTCAGAGCTTCTGTACTTGTGATAATGCGTTTCTTATCATAATTCATAAAAGGCAAAATCGTTGGTTTTGAGCCAGTTGCGATAATTACCTGTTGAGCCGTAATGTTTTCTTCCGAACCATCAGTTTTTGTTATTTTGATGGTGTTTTTGTCAACAAAAGAGCCAAGACCATTGTGAACAGTAATCTTGTTTTTCTTCATCAAGAAATTGATACCTGCGTTCATTTTCTCGACAACACCATTTTTGCGACCAATCATCTTACCAAGATTGGCAATCGGTGCAGGAATTTCGATGCCATGCTCGGCAAAGTGGTTAGCAGCATTATAGAAATGCTCCGAAGAGTCAAGGAGGGCCTTTGATGGAATACATCCAACGTTCAGACAAGTTCCCCCCAGAACACTGTATTTTTCGATGATGGCAACTTTTTTGCCCAATTGTGCCGAGCGAATCGCCGCCACATATCCTCCAGGCCCTGAGCCTATTACTACTACGTCGTATTGCATATTTTTGTTTATCTCTTTTATGAGATGAATAATATTTTCACCAAATTTATACCTTCGGTCTTTTGAAAATTAAAACCATATCGCCAGTTCCCCAACGGATGTCACCTGTAAAAGATTGACTAGCGAGTTCCCAACCATCATTACCATAATCTCTTAAAATATCCTCCAAGTTTTCGATTTTTATTCTATTTGATTGAAAGTTTCTATTTTCAAAGGCAGAAATAGTGATTGTTCTATATTCCCATTTAGTCATAGTATTACTTAAGAAATTGTAATCTCATTATTAATAAAATCAATACAAATCTTATTATTTTCAAAAAAATCTAAACCCAAAACGCCATCAAATTCGCTTATAATTCCATTACCGATGAAATCGTATGCGGTTACAGCATACTTTTGTTGAGTAATTCCCAATGATTCTAATTGTTTCACAACAAATACTTCTGCTTCCACAATTCCTTTTGCTGTTTCAATCTTAATTTTATCAATACTATCTTTGAAATGGAAGCCCGTAGAAAGTAGTGTAGTCAAGTCGATAACAGTATTCGAGGCACCTGTATCAAGTAAAAGTCGAGTTGAAAATCCATTTAATTTAGCATCAACTAATATCACATTATGGTTTTCGTCGATTGAAAACTTAAATTTCATCATAACCAAAACCTTCTGTTTTTCGCAAACTCGCCTGTGTAAACGATAGTTGCACCACTAAAGTTTTCTCTCCAATTAATTCCTTGATAAGCAATTTCTCGCTTATCTTTGGCATGATAAATTGGAATACCAGACAATACTTTTGTATTATCAATCACAGGATTTCCCAAAAGTACCCATTCATTTGGGTACTTTTGTTTTATCTCTTCGATGGTCAATATATCACCCATATTTTACATAAAATATTCATTATCAATATTTAAACACCCAATAACATTCTCGTAGGGTCTTCTAAGAGTTGTTTTACTCTTACTAAGAAACTAACCGAATCTTTACCGTCGATGGTACGGTGGTCATAGCTAAGAGCCACGTACATAATCGGACGAACGACGATTTCTCCATTTACTACCACTGCACGCTCAACGATATTGTGCATACCCAAAATTGCTGATTGTGGTGCATTGATGATTGGTGTAGAAAGCATCGAGCCGAAGATTCCACCATTGGTAATAGTGAAAGTTCCACCTGTCATTTCTTCAATAGTTAGTTTATTTTCTCTTGCTTTTCCTGCCAAACGAACAACTTCTGACTCGATTTGAGCGAAATTTAATTTTTCAGCGTTACGAATAACAGGCACAACCAAACCACGCGGAGCCGAAACTGCAATTGCGATGTCGGCATAGTCATTGAAAACGATTTCATCGCCGTCAATGTATGAATTTACCAACGGGAATTCCTTCAATGCAATCGCACAAGCTTTCGTGAAGAACGACATAAAGCCTAAACCTACACCATGAACTTCTTTAAATTTATCTTTATATTTTCCTCTCAACTCCATGATTGGCTTCATGTCAACCTCGTTGAAGGTTGTGAGCATTGCTGTTTCTTGTTTTACTGCAACCAAACGCTTGGCAATTGTCTTACGTAATGAAGTCATTTTTTCACGACGAGAAACTCTTCCTCCTTCAGCAGAAGGTGCTATTGGTGCAGGAGTTACCGCTGGTTTTGTTGCTTGTGGCGTTGATGCTACAGCAGGAATTGCTAAGGTTTTTTCAGCTTTTACGGCATCATCTTTTGTGATACGTCCGCCAATGCCTGTACCTTGAACGCTTGCTGCATCAATACCTTTTTCAGCCAAAACTTTAGCTGCTACTGGTGATGGATGGCCTGCGGCATAGCTTTCTGAGTTCTGAGTTGCAGGGGCTGCACTTGGTGCTGGTTGGCTTGCTACTACTACACCACCTACTGCTATTCTTGCTACAATTCCACCAATTGGCACCACTTGTCCTGCTTGGGCAACGATTGTCAATACACCTTTTTCTGGTGAAGGCAATTCAAATGTTGCTTTATCTGACTCAAGTTCGCATATAACTTCGTCCATTTTCACGGCATCGCCTTCTTTTTTGCTCCAAGCGGCAATCGTTACTTCTGAAATTGATTCACCAACCGCTGGCACAACTACGTCAATAACTTTGCTTGCTACGGCTGCAACTGCTTGGCTTTCAATTTTTGAAACTTCCACAGCGGCAGGAGTTTCAATAATAGCCGATTGCTGACTACCGACTGCCGACTGCTCATTTTGACTTTCAATTTTACATATCAAGGCTCCAATCGGAAGTGTTGTTCCTTCTGGGGCTACTATTCTTAGAATTCCGTCGGCTTCGGCGGGTAGTTCAAATGTTGCTTTATCTGACTCAAGTTCACAGATAATTTCATCCATTTTGACTAAATCACCGTCTTTTTTTGTCCATGAAGCGATGGTTACTTCGCTTACTGATTCGCCCACCGAAGGGACTTTCATTTCTATTGCCATGATGATTCTATTTTTCTACTGCTGTTTTTTCTTTTTTTATTATATTACAACATTTTCTAAAACTAACTTAGTTGCCGTTGGTATTATTTTGCTGCATATGCTCTCTCCACAATATCGGCTTGCTCTTTTGCGTGTACTTTCGTGAAGCCTGTTGCTGGTGAAGCACTTGACTTACGAGCTATAACATTTCCTAAACCAATTTGTGGGAATTCACGCAATACGAACGACCAATAGCCCATGTTTTCAGGTTCTTCTTGTACCCAAAGAATTTCTGGCTTTTTGTATTTGCTTAGCTCTGTCTCAACTTGTGTTTTTGGGAATGGATGTAATTGCTCAACTCTCACAATAGCTACATCTGTGCGGCCTTCTTTTTGTTGTTTTTCGAGTAAATCGTAGTAAATTTTTCCACTGCAAAGCAATACACGTTTTACCTTTTTAGCGTCAGCGTATTTATCGCCAATTACTTCTTGGAAATGTGTTCCTTCGGCAAAATCGTTTATTGGTGAAACTGCCAATGGGTGACGCAACATTGATTTTGGCGACAAGTGAATACATGGCTTACGGAAAGGCAATGCCAACTGACGACGCAACATGTGGAAAATATTGGCAGGTGTTGTACAAGTACAAACGTACATATTGTACTCAGCCGCCAATTGCAAGAAACGCTCAGGACGAGCATTTGAATGCTCCGGCCCTTGTCCTTCGTAGCCATGTGGCAATAGAAGTACCAAACCATTCATAGCGTTCCATTTTGATTCAGAAGCTGCAATAAATTGGTCAATCATGGTTTGGGCTCCGTTTACAAAATCACCGAATTGTGCTTCCCAAATAACGAGTGCATCAGGGTTTGCCATGGCATAACCATATTCAAAACCCATTACACCGTATTCAGCCAAAAGTGAGTTGTAAATCTCAAATTTGCCTTGTCCTTCGCCCAAATGAGCTAAGTTATTATAGTTTTGGTTGGTTTCTGAGTCGTGTAACACTGCATGGCGGTGTGTAAAAGTACCACGTTGTACATCTTGACCTGTGAAACGAACAAATTTTCCTTCATTCAAAATCGAACCGTAAGCCATCAATTCACCGACCGACCAGTTGAATGGTTTGTCTTGAGCAAAGATTGCTTTTCTTTCTTCCAAAATCTTTTCGATTTGTTTTAAAGGTTTGAATCCTTCTGGCACATTCGATAATGCTTTTCCAATTTTCCCCATTACCTCTTGCGAAATACCAGTTACTGGCGATTGCTCAAAATCTTCGGGTACTGAACGACGTAATTTCGCCCAAGCTTCTTCAAGTTTTGGTTTTTGATAAGGCAATTGTTTTTGTTTTACTTTCGCCAAAAGGTCTTGCAATTCGCCCTCGAAACTTTTCTTCATTTCTTCGGCAAATTTTGTATCGGCTTCGCCACGAGTCATTAATTCTTTTAAATAAATCTCACGTGGATTGGCATGTGCATCAATGGTTTTATACATCGTTGGCTGAGTCATGCGTGGTTCGTCTGATTCGTTATGACCGTATTTACGGTAACAAACCATATCAACGAATACATCACGATTGAATTCTTGGCGGAACTCAACTGCCAATTTCATAGCATAAACTACTGCTTCGGGGTCATCACCGTTGACATGGAAAATTGGTGCGTCAATAATTTTGGCAATATCTGAGCAGTAAATTGATGAGCGAGCATCATCGAAATCGGTTGTAAAACCAACTTGGTTATTGATTACAAAGTGAAGCGTTCCACCTGTATAATAGGCAGGAAGATTCGACATTTGAGTTACTTCATATACGATACCTTGACCAGCTACGGCGGCATCACCGTGAATCAAGATTGGTAATACTTTGTCATAAATATCGTCACGGTCATTTGGTTTTACAATTGCTTTCTCGAAATGAGCATCGGCTCTTGCACGTACGTAACCAACTACTACTGGATTTACGGCTTCTAAGTGCGAAGGGTTTGGCATTAATTTCAAGCTTACTCGCTTGCCTTCGGGTGTTTCTACTTGGCTAGTATAACCCATATGGTATTTCACGTCGCCATCGCTATATGATTCTAACTGTACGTTTTCTTCAAATTCATTAAATACTTGCTCATAGGGCTTTTGCAAGATGTTTGTCAATACGTTTAAACGTCCACGGTGAGCCATTCCGATTACCACTTCTTCAACGCCAAGCTCTGCACCACGGTTGATTGCAATATCAAGGGCAGGAATTGTTGATTCTCCACCTTCGAGCGAGAAACGTTTTTTTCCCAAGAATTTTGTATGAATGAAGTTTTCGAAGTTTACTGCTTCGTTCAATTTCTCGAAAATGCGAAGTTTTTGGTCACGACTTGGGTCGAAATACAAATATTCGTTTTCTATTTTCTTGCGTAACCAGTTTTTTGCTTTTCTATCTCTAATATAAAGGTATTCAAAACCGATTTTGCCTAGATATACTTTCTTTAAAGCATCTACAATTTTGCGTAAGGTTGCAGCTTCTCCAAATAATTCAACTCCTGCTTCAAAAACTGTATCTAAATCTGTGTCTGATAATTTAAAATCGGCTAATTCGAGCATTGGTTGACGATCTTTTCGGCTACCAAGTGGATTTGTTTTTGAAAGTAAATGTCCACGTGAACGATAGCCACGAATCAAATGCACTACTTCCATCTCCTTACGAGTGTGGTCGGCACTAACAGATGTTGATTTTGTGGCCGTTGGGCTTGAATGAACGCTTGCCGAAGCACCGTTAGCGTTAAATGTCTGATTGAATTCAAAACCTTTGAAGAAATTCTGCCAGCTTTCATCAACAGAAGTTGGATTTTCTTTGTATTGTTGGTAAAGTGCGTCCAATGCGGCTACGTCGGCATTGGCAATGTATGAAAATTGATCCATTGAACTATGGTATATGTCGGAAATGAGTAAACTTTATAATCTGTGCAAAGTTACGGTACGTATTCTATAAAGTACACATTTTTTTTGCAAAATTCAAATAGAGAAGGTAATGATTAATGTTTAATGCTTGATGATTAATGTAAAATCCTGTTTTCTATAGGCAAAATTCAGACATGAGTAATTAATAATATTTCATTCGATTCGTACTTCGTTCGTTACCAAAGCCTTCGTATCGAAAATAGATTTGTAAAATACCGTTTTGTTTGAAATTACTTGTAGAATTTGGGGTTTGATAGGTGGGTGGTTTTGAGTCGTAAGAGGCTCCCAAACGAATGGCATTGGAAACTTGAAACTCAGCCATTGGGATAAGTTTATTAACCCTTATTTTGTTTACTTCTTGCGAACGATAAGATACACCTAAACCAAATTTTCGGCCAAACCATACTTTGCCATTAAGATGAAAACCATTGCCTTCTGTCTTGTTGGTTTCAATCAATGCACTGATATTAAACATTGTACCGTCGTATTCACCCAACGAAAAACCCAGCATTGTATAAAATGGTTTTTTGCTATTATATAAACCTTCGTCTTTGATTAATGCTACAGGTTTTGATAAACCTATGTAAAATCGATCAGCATTGAGTAAGCCACCCAAACCTGCATAAGGATACATTTGCTTTAGGCCAAGACCTGCCAAAATCGTAGGCTGATAAATAAATCCAACATCGGCTCCGAGTGCTACTGAAAACAAATCACCAATTTGTTTGCGATAAGCGTAAGATACTTTTACACCCGAATTATTGAAACCTGTACTATTGCTATTAAAAGCTTGCAGTCCCAAACCGCCTCGCCCTTGCTGAATTACGCCATCGGTTGAAAATAATTGATAGATTTGTTGTGGGCGAAGTGTGCCATTGAATTGGTTACCGAGCATAGCATTCATGCTGAAAGTTTCTCTTGCACCGGCAAAAGCAGGGTTGATTGCTAGAAAATTGAATTGAAATTGGTCTTCCAGAATCGTTTGGGCATTTGCCAACGATGAAAATGCCATTAAGGCAGCAAGAAAATATTTTTTCATGTGGTGATGTTTTATCTTTTTAGAACAACAAAAATACGACCAAAAGAATTAGAATGAAATTAAAAAAATCCCCCATCGAATTAAGCAACTTTTAATGAAACGAAATGAGTTAGGCTTTATTTGAGTAAATAGTAGTTTAAAAGCATTCGTTTGACACTAAATAGAATAATTGTGAGTAGTGAATAATAGCTTATTTCGATTTTGGCTCAACAGAATACAACTACTTTTTGTTGAAAGTTTACTAAATTTGATATAAAATAGTGTTCTGATAAGTTAGTTGGCCAACAACGAAAAAAATAGATTCTAATGGCTTTTGTAGGAACGTCCAATTTAGACGTTCCTACGGTCAAAATTTAACTATCAAAAATTAAATTAACATTGTAAGAAAATTTGCTTTTAAACTTTATTTTAATGAGAAAAAACTTTGCTGTTTTATTGCTGTTTGTTGCTTTTTTCGATGTCAATGCTCAGTTCCGAAAGCTGATTTTACGTCCACGTCATGGGCAGATTATTGGTCAATGGCAAGCCACCAATCAGCCACTTAGGGCTTGGCTCGATGGTAATAAATTGTTTGTGATTCAAGGCGAAATGGATAGTTTTGTTGTACGTGGTGCAAATATGCTTTCACGAAATGATGTTGTGACAAATTATAAAAACTATGTTCAATATTTTGCCGAACCAACTGCCAACGGTGGGCTGGAAATGCCTACAAGTTTTGTGGTTCCACAGTTTTGTATGCAGCAAAAAACTGCCGATGGAACACCTGTAATTTTGTGCGGACAAAAAGCTATTGATGCTACAAATCTCAAAAAATCAACAACTTTGACAAAGGAAACATCAGTCACAATTCCGCAAGAAAAACCTACAACTTTACCGCAAACACAGCCTCCTTTATTGTTGATAACTCGACCAGGAAAAAGTATTGACATGAATTTTTCTGGTTTCCCTAAAGTGACAGATGGGTTTAATTATCTACGTGCTGATGGTTCGGTACGTGAAGTGCTATCGAAACTTAAAATTGAAAATGGGAGATTAAGTGACGAATTTTGGAGCAGGCCGTTTATGAATGATAAGAACTACGAAAAAGGTTTTTATATTGGTTTGGGCGAAAAATCAAATACAGCTACTTTACAAAATTTAGATATTTCGGAAATGGCTGGTTTTGACCTTAGTGTGATAGAAGTATATACCGAAAAAGGTAAATATTGGAATGCTCGAAATTGGCTTCAGCAATATATTACAGTTCCTGGAAAACGAATGATGACAGATACCATCAATAATGCCATTTATTTCTGGAATCCTGCCCAATATGTGAGTGAAAGTATTTTACCCGATTTTTATGATTCTTTTCCTGTATTTACTTTGCCAAAAGGTAAAATAGTGAAGTTTTCGTATTTATCTGCAACAGATATTGATGGTGAAAAAGCCATGAAACGGGGTGTTACCTATGTGCATAATGCTCTTAATACAGCTCGACGGGCATGGATGGATTATGATAATTGGCTCTATGAGTCGGGTTGCCCAAAGGCTTATACAACTACCGAAGAAGTAGTAAACCAATGGTTAGATAGGGTAGATGCAAATATTTTGCGTAAAAATTTTGCCGAAGTAGTAAGTCCGAATAAAAAAACAGGTTATTTGAGTCTTAATTTCGAACCGATTGGTGTTTGGAATAGTAGTAAGAATATCGCAAAAATCGGCATTGCCCTACAAGAACTTAAACACCAAAATTTTGAGGGCGAATTTGCGATTTGGAGTTTAAATCCGAAAGGTGTGAGCCGTGCAAAATTTGAAGGCGAAAGAGACACTCAAGGAATGACCAATGTGCTAAAATGGCAAGGAAGTGGCTTTGAAGCATATAATCGCACGTTTCCAGCCTTGCCTACACGAAATGTTTGGAATTCGGTGCGTGATGCCGTCACGGTAGCACAGGTTGGTAATTATTGCAATGATTTGCGGAATGTGGGTACTATTTATCATTTAATGACTGAAGGACTTATATCAAAAAAAATAGAACCAACTAAAAAAGCTTTGGCCAATATTTGGCATGAAGTGGAAGCTTTGGATTGGCAACTAGGTGAGCAAACTCACCGAACTTCGAGCGGTGAAGTTTTTAGAATTAAGACTAAACCAATTGTGCCGCCCGATTTGATGCAAAGTTGGGGTGTTTGGAGTATGTGGCTTGATGGTATTGACCTTTGGAGCGACCCAAACACCAAAGTAGATAATCCCGACTTATGGGGAAGCAAAGCAATGGAACTTGATACCGAAAAATACCGTGAAAATCGCTTTGGGGATAAACTTTCGAGTTACCCATTTCAATCGCAAAAAAATATTGATTGGCTCATGGCAGGCGTGTGGGCAATGAGCGTAAACAAAGATATTATCGAAGCAAATACGCCAATAGAATATCCTGATGTAACTTTACCTGATGGTCGACGAGTAACGGGTGATAATAAATTGCCAACTGAAGCATTTATCAAAGGTTTTCCGTTAGTAATCAAAAAACGTGATGATAATAGTAAGGATATTCTTTATACGGCTTATTGGGGGCATAATCCAGCTAATAAAGCAGTAAAAATTGTGGTTGATGGACAAGAAATTATCATCAGAGGACAGTACACGAGCGTTGTGAGAGTGAAGTTTTGAGTCGCTATTTGCGTTTTTATCTTAAGAAGATTTTTTGGTACAAGTACTGCTTCATTCAGACTTGTACCAAATATAATTTTTGGGGCATTTCTTATTGAAAGCTATCAATCACTCTTTTTACCCCCACAAAATGAGCTGAATAATAAGGGTCATTGAGATAGCTAATTGTAACACCTTTACTCGTTGCCGAATGGATAAACTTCAAACCATTAGCGTTTGACTCAAGCACAATTCCGATGTGAGAAACACCACTTTTAGTGCTTTTTCCTCTTCTGAAAAAAATCAAATCACCAGCAAGAGCTTCTTTAGTTTCAATGTCATAGCCCAACTTATACATTTCGGTACAACAAGCCCCCAACTTCATTCCGAATTTCTTGAAAACATAGCCTACAAAACCCGAACAGTCGAAGCCTTTGGCTGCTTTTCCTCCACTTTTATAGCGTATTCCGATAAATTTTTTGGCATATCGCTGAATGTCGTTGGTTAACTTTAGGTAAGATATCTCGCTAGGTTCTTCGTTAGCATTCATTGATGCGTTTTTTGTAGAAAAATCAATGACGAAACTTGCTTTACAAATCAAATTAGTCAACGAAAAGATGACCAATAACAAACCAACAAAATGTTTTCTTTGCATACACAATAATTTTTGGTTCAGTTGCAAAATTAAATAAATGCAAATTAAAATCAACTTAAAATGTTGGTAAGTAGTAGTTTAGTTAAATTACGTATTGGAATAGTTTAATTTATGATACAAATAGCTTGTTTTTTATTAAGATTTTGGCGTAGATTATACGGTATTAGCACAAGATTTTCTTAATTTCGTGCTTGAAACAAATGCGGCGACTCGTTGAAAGGAATGATAAAAATTTTTGTTTTTTGTTTTAACTTTCTGTTCTTACAGAAGGATACTTCTACCATTACCCATAAAGAATACCTTAGCGTAATCAATGGATATAAGCAATTATTGGTCGATATTCGTGAATATAAACTTTCGCCACAGCAAGCCCGTGAAAAATTTCAAGAAATGATGTTTATCATGAAAGAAGCTCACCCTAGTGCACGCTATGACTCTACACAGGTACAACTTTGCTTTCCACTAATGGGCTTTGACTTTCGTGCGGTTGGTGGTAATGGAAGCGGCTATATTCCTCGTGGTTATGATTTATTCGATCAAGCCAAGAAGGGCAGTCATCCCGCTCATGATATTTTCATGAAAGATAAAAATCAAGACAGCCGAGACGACCGTACTGGCGATTATGTGCCGGTGCTATCAACAACTGACGGAATAGTTATTGCCATAGAAAATGGCTGGCAGACTGGTAGTGAGTACCGAGGAGGAAATTATATTTGGATTTATGATATCACTAATGGTGGACTTTGGTATTATGCCCATCAAAGAGAAATCTACGTGAAAACTGGGCAAATAGTACGTGCTGGGCAGAAAATAGCACTCGTCGGCCGAACTGGATTTAATGCTGCCATGCCTCGCTCTGATACGCACCTTCACATGACTTTCTTGAGGATTGACGATGATGGAAATCCATTTCCAGTAAATACCTATGGCTGGCTCAAACAAGCAACTACTTTGCTTGACCCACGAATTGCGATTGATTTAGAACCAATTGCAACGGCAAGAAAAGTAGAAATTCAGAAAATTGTTATATCTATACCTGCCATAAAAGAGCCAAAAATAGCTTTTAAACATATCAAACCAATAACTGGTGATGAACCAGTAAAATCTCGTCGTCGTCTTCGACAATAAAGTCCTTTCCTTACTTAAAGAACAACAAAACCATATCCTAGGCAATAAAATTGAAAACAATTATTAAAGGAACAGGCAGTCACTTGCCCGAACGAATCATAGAAAATTCCTATTTTTTGGATAGAAAATTCATGGACGAAAATGGGGTCGTGAATCCGAAACCTGCAGAAGAAATTATCGGAAAATTGGAAGCAATAACAGGTATAAAATCAAGAAGGTATATTCCTGAAAAAGGCGATTCTGTACCTTTGATGGTCGAAGCTTCAAAAAATGCTATTGCTGATGCACGAATTGATAAAAATCATATCGATGGTATAATTGTAGCACATAATGCTGGAAATATGCTTGAAGGAATGAAAGGTTTTCATACAGTGCCAAATATGGCAGCCTTGCTCAAAAATAAATTGGGAATCAGTAATCACGAATGTTTTGCTTACGATTTACTTTTTGGTTGTCCAGGGTGGTTGCAGGGCATTATTCAAGCACATCAGGCAATTCAGATGGGCGATGCTACTCATGTTTTGGTAGTAGGAATTGAGGTAGCTTCACGCCTGCTTGATCCGCATGATTTAGACTCGATGATTTTGGCTGATGGATGCGGTGTAGCAATTATTTCCTCCTCTGATTCGGTAGAGGCTGGAATCATTTCTTATGCTACCTACTCACACGCCCAAGAAGACATTGCGTGCATTTATTTGGGTGATTCATATAATAAAGAACTGCAAAATCCAACTTTGTTTAAGATGAATGGAAAAGATGTATATAAATATGCTACAGTTTGGGTGCCAAAAATTATCAAAAAAGCACTCGATAAGGCAGGTTTTGATGCCTCTGATGTCGATATGTTTTTGTTTCATCAAGCCAACGGCAAGATGCTACACGCATTCGCAAATAATTTGGCTCAAATGTATAACATCGAAGGTTTATCTTTTGAAGGAAAAATTCCAACAACCATTGAATTTACGGGTAATACTTCAGTGGCAACCGTACCAACAATGCTTGATTTGATTCGGAAAGGAGACTTAGAAAACTATAACATCAAGGCAGGTATGAAAGTCGTAATGGCATCAGTTGGAGCGGGAATGCACTGTAATGCAATCGTTTATCAGTTTTAAACTATTGGGCGAAGTTCAGACTTCGCTTTAAAATATTATAATAGCTTACAAAGCCGTCGTTTATAAACAATAACGGCACGAATTTTTTCTTTTCGTGCCGTTATTGTTATTTTTGAGTTATCTCTTCTTCTGGTAAATCCATTAAATCTTTCAGTGTTGTGTTTTCATAAACCGCTAAATTTGCATCTCTTACACGTTCCATAATTGGCCTGATTTTACAAGTTTCTTCATCGGCACAATCATCACATTTTCCGTAGAAATGAAGTGATACACAAAGCATTGGCGAAATCGGGCCATCAATGATTCGCACGATTTTCGCAATTGAAACATCTGCTGGTGCCATGCGGAGTTGGTAGCCTCCTCCTTTTCCTTTTTGGCTATGAAGTACACCATTATTGCGGAGTTCGAGCAAAATCGCTTCCAAAAATTTCTTTGGAATACTCTGTTTTTCGGCAATATCAGCAATCAAGATCGGTTGCTTCGATTCGTATCTTTCTGCAAGAACCTTTAGGGCTTTCAATGCATACTTTGCTTTCTTAGAAATCATTTTATTAGCTTTGACGAAGAATTTAAAGCAATCAGTCAATCAGAAAACTGACATCTTACTGAACAAAAGTACAATTTTTCGTTCATTTTGCAATAGTTTTATTCATACGTCTTCCAATCCAGATTCTATATTTATTTTGTGCCTACCGAATACGTATTTCTTGCAACAATCGGAATTCCTGTTGACGAAATCCCTTCGAGCGTTATGTTTACTTTCGTTGCGGCATCGGTATTGAAAAATGTGATACTTGCTTTACCATTAGCATTGGTTTTTATTTTAGGCGACCAGAAAATACAAGAGCGATAATCTGGGCGGATATGCTCTGGCAATGACACATTGTATTTTGGTGCATAAAATTCTTTGCTTGGGTAATATCCTGCTATTCCGAAATGCTCAATACCCAATGCAATATCATTACTGTAATCGTAATTTGGATTCCCTCTTTTGGTCAAAATCGAAATCACGCCATTGCCAGCTCCCATTCCATAAATGGCCGATTCTGCTCCCGTTAGTACGTCAACTTTATCGACATCAGCCACTGAAAGCATCAAAATTGCCGATTTGTCAGTTCGCATACCATCCAGCAAAAACATGGGCTCTGACGAACCACTGAGCGAACTCACCCCTCTGATTGTTATGGTTGGGTCATTGGCACTGCCCGATACTTGCACACCCGCAAAACGACCTCTTATTAAATCGAGGACATTCATGTAGCCAATCATAGTTTGGTCAACGGTCAGTGATTTACTCGGACTGCTGTAAAGTACTCGATTATCTCGTTCTTCGGGTTTTTTCTTTGCTTTTACTTGCACTTCGTTGAGCATGATTGACTTATTGAAACGCAATGAGCGTTCAAAATCTAATGCTTCTTTGGTGCGTTTGAGGTAATCTGCCAATTCTTTTTCATCAAACGTAACGGCATTAAACGGAATCGCCAAAATTTGCACTTTGGGTGAAAATGCTCGATTTATAAAAATCTTAGTATTTCGGTTGCTATTTCCCGCAATTGCTTGGACAATTACTTGAGCCGAATCAACAAAACTTAAATTATTTACCACAAATGAGCCATTTTTTTGTGCCATTCCCATGCCAAAAAGCCTTGTGCTATCTTTCAACGAAAACATAAAAGTTAGATTAACAGGTTTTTCAAAAGGTTTGCCATTCTGACGGCTAATTTCGCCCGAAATACTAAGTCCACGCTCCAGCGGGAATTTTGGCATTGGCAATTCGTCTTTCATAATGTCATTCCAACGATAACGTCTCCAGCCTTGCGTCATCATTAAAATATCTAAGTGACGAGTTGCGTCAGGATTTTCCTTTGAAAAGTAATAAGAAGGCTGTTCGATTTTACCTTTTAGGTCAGAGCTAAGAAGCAAATATGTTTGAATATTTTCAGGAAATGCTTGTTCCAAAACTTGTCCCGCATCAGTTACCGAAACCGAAAAATCGCCCAAAATTGGTTTTCCTTTGGCATCATTGGCCTCTATATTTAGTATTACTTTTTCTCGTGTATTATAG
>JAFEIL010000200.1 GCA_017495105.1 Emticicia sp.
CATGAAACAAAAATAATAATTATCAAGCTTCTCCCCAATTATTTCCGTTGAGCCATAAATTACCTAATGGTCAGTACGTACTAAAAAGCAATGTTTCAGCAAGTATAAATACAAGAGTTGCAACCCAGCCTGGTGATGTAAAATACAGAGATATTAATGGTGATGGCATCGTGAATATTAATGACAATACTGTTATCGGAAATCCGAATCCAAAACATATCGGCGGTTTCTCCAATAATTTTTCATATAAAAACCTTGATTTGAACATATTTTTTCAATGGTCGTACGGAAATGACATTGTAAACATGAATAGGGTCATATTTGAAGGTGGTGGTGAGTTTCCCAATAACCTTAATCAATATGCGACGGTTGCTGAGAGATGGTCGCCTGAAAACCCCAGCAATACTATGCATAAATTTACCGCCTCTTCTAATCTTCAAACGAATCTTTTTTCTACCCGAATTATAGAAGATGGGTCTTTTCTAAGACTAAAAACAGTTTCATTAGGTTATTCCCTTCCAAACGAGTTATTAAAAAAACTCAAAATTAGAACATTCAGAATCTATGCTTCAGCACAAAATTTAATCACTTGGACAAAGTACTCGGGTTATGACCCTGAAGTCAGTGTACTAAACAGTGCGTTAACACCTGGGATAGACCTTTCTGCCTACCCACGTGCAAGAACTTTAACAGTTGGACTTAACCTTTCATTTTAAAACTTTAAAGAAGATGAAGAAAAATACACTACGATACTTAGCACTATTTTTAGTTGCTATGAATATAACATCATGTAATCGTTTCTTGGAAACTACTCCAGAAGACATTATCACACCAGTAAATTATTATGACACAGAAGCACGACTAAATGATGCTTTAGTTGGGGTCTATTCTATACTCACTCAGGCAAGGATGTATCAAGATGGGGTGTGGAATCGGCTGGGAGCTGCTACTGATGAAAGTTATTCTTCAATTGGTCAAGCACGGGTTGAGACGAATATTTATAATAGTAATGATAATACAGTAAGAGATTTTTACAATAATTTGTATCAAGGCATTGAAAGGGCAAACCTTTTACTTGAAAACGTTGATAAACCTGAAATTACTCAAGCAAAAAAGGATGTAGTAAAAGGGCAAGCTTTATTTTTAAGAGGTTATTATTATTTTTTATTGGCAAGTGTATTCGGTGATGTTCCACTTAAAACCGCATCAACCAAGTCAGCAAATGATGCTGTGATTCCGAGAGCACCACTAAAAGAAGTATATGCTCAAATTTTAAAAGACATGACCGATGCTGAAACTATCTTACCCGATATTGCAGTCTATGGCGGTCATAATGGGAAGGTTTCAAAGTCAGCAGCACAGGCAATATTGGCGAGAGTTTGCTTAACTATGGCAGGAGAACCTCTTAAGGATATAAGTAAATATCAGGCTGCAAAAGATTGGGCAAATAAGGTAATTACGTCTGGTAAACATTCCCTTAATCCTGACTATAAACAAATTTTTATTAATCATAGTCAGGATAAATATGATACCAAAGAATGCTTATGGGAAGTAGAGTTTTGGGGTAATCAGATTGGAAACAACTTTTCGTTAAGTTCTCGTTTAGGATATAATACGGGTCCCGTTAGTTCCAACATAAATTTTGGATTTGCCACTGGATTTATTCGACCAACCGAACGCTTATTCAAATTATATGAATCGACGGACGTAAGAAGAGATTGGAATATATGTCCATTTAGGTATAAAAACCCCGCAAATCCAGGGTTTACCACTGCTGGTATAATTGACCCAGAGCTTAGAATTAATTTTACAGAAACACAAATATGGGAAAGGTTTTCAGGAAAATGGTATCGTGAGTTTGAAACAATTAGTCCAAAGTCTCAAATTCAAGCTCCAACAAATTTCCCAATTATTAGATATTCTGATGTTTTATTAATGTTTGCCGAAGCAGCTAATGAGTTGAGTGGCCCTACTGGCGAATCAGTTAATGCTTTTAATCAGGTAAGAGCAAGAGCGAAGGCTTCTCTTATAACGCCAAATAGTAAAGAAGTTTTTCGCCAAGTTATCCAAGATGAACGTGCCAGAGAGTTATGTTATGAAGGTCTAAGAAGACCTGATTTAATTCGTTGGGGAATTTACCTTACTGCGATGAAAACGTTCGCAGCCGATGTGCGTCAAAATGCACCAACCGCATTTAAAAATGTGGCAACCCAAGGTGAAGTTTTGGAAGAGAAGGATCGTTGGTTTCGTCCTATTCCTCTTTATGAATTTACCGTTAACCCTAAATTAGTACAAAATCCAGGCTGGTAAATTAAATCATCAAACCTAAAATTTAAAACAATGAAAATTACAACAATTATAATTGCAATAGGTCTTTGTTGGGGTTTATCTGCCTGCAAGGATACACTTTTAGATGTAACTGATTTTGAAGTTAATACTCAAAAATCAAGTTATAAAGTTGGCGAAACGGTTACTTTTAACTTTGAAGGTAATCCCGATTTGATATACTTTTATTCTGGTGAAAATGGGAAACGCTTCGAAAACAAAGACCGAATAAAAGTTTCGGAAGGAAAACCAATATTGAACTTTCTTTCCTTTAGACAAAATGGTTCGCAAAATAATACAATTGGTTTGTATGTTTCAAGTGATTTCGCTGGCATATATGATAGCACAAATATTAAAAAAGCAAGGTGGGTAGATATTACCAACAGAGCTATCTTTTCAACTGGTTCTGATAATACAGCGTCTGGTTCTATTGATTTATCAGACCAAGTTTCAAGCAGTAAGCCATTATATATTGCTTTCAGATATATCAACCCTAAAAATACAACAGGACCACAACGTACTTGGACAATAAAAGGCTTAACTCTGAACAACGTATTACCAGATGGAAGTTCATACCTAATTTATGCAAGTAACACTGCTGGGTGGGTATCCGTAAATGTAAAAAATCCTTTAAATCAGTGGGTACTAAGCAGTACCCAAGTCCAAATTGTGGGCGGTGCAACAAATGCAGATGAAAATGATGATTGGGTTATAGCTCGACCTTTTGAACCCTCAGAAGTGGCACCAGATTTTTCTACACCATTAAAAAATATGAGTACATATCTTCCAAATTATAATTATGTATTCACTAAGGCGGGAACCTACAATGTTACTTTCATAGGAGCCACAGAAACTAAGTACGGAAGGCGTGAAACAGTCAGACAAATTCCGATAACTGTTACACTTTAATGCAGCAAGTGAGAGGAATAATACTTCCTCTCACTAATCTCTAAAAACGTACAAATTATGTTAAGATGCATGTTTTATTCCATACTATTCTGTGTAGGGTCAAAAAGTTATGCCCAAGTAAGCACGGTTGATAGTGAAAAAGGAAAGCCAAAAGCAATAATAAGTCGATTAGAAGAGGGCAAGGTTTTAGATATTTCTCAATTACTTCAATCAAAACCACGAGGTTTAGGAGAAAATTATAAAAATCGTACTTTTTGGGGAAAACTTAAAAACTCAAATTTATATAATCATGTATTCACAGCCGCAGATAAAATAATGAGCAAAGGTTTCCCTCCATATGATGAGATTGGCTATATGAAAATGTTTTCAAATGGAGATTCTCAAACAGGGAAAGACATGCTCACAAGGAGAATAAACGCCTTATCAACTTTAGTATGGGCTGAATGTTTAGAAAACAAAGGAAAATATTTGCCAATAATTCATAAGGCTTTAAATGAAATAATTTATCAGAAAACATGGGTTAATCCCCGTAATTACTCAAACCAAAACTTTGATAGTTTGGTAGAACTTTCTGCAGCATCTTATGCACATAATTTAGCACAAGCTTTATACCTCTTAGATGACAAAATAAGTCCGACAATGCGAACGGATGTTATTAATTCACTTTATAAGAGAGTTTTTAATCCTATTTTAAAAACTTTAGAAAATGGTGATAAACTACATCCATGGCTTTTAGTTACAAATAACTGGAACGCTGTTTGCCTTGCTGGTGTAACAGGTGCCGCACTTACAGTAATTGATGACAAATATGAGAGAGCAAAGTATATTTATATAGCACAGAAATACATATCTAATTACATTGAAGGCTTTACAGATGATGGATATTGCACCGAAGGCTTGGGATATTATAACTTTGGGTTTAGCCATTTTTTAATTCTGAGAGAATGCGTTTGGCAAGCAACTAAAGGACAAATAGATTTCTTAGGGTTTTCTAAAATAGGAAATATTGCCAAGTTTGGAAATAACATTGAGATTCTAAATAATGTTTACCCTGCCATTGGAGATTGCAAAACAGGAACAAAGCTTAATTCATGGATATTATTTTATCTGAATACTAATCTTGATTCAGCGTCTGTTGTTTACTCAAAGTTACCCATAGCTGGAGAAACTAACTCATTAACAGAAGATATTCTTAGAGCATCATCTCTATTCCATGAAAAACAACATTCACAAACAAAGTCGAACAAAGAAACTCCCTCCAATCGCTCTTACTTTAATAATGTTGGTGTTCTTACTGTGAGACCAAATCTAAATTCCGCATGTCGTCTGGCTGCGACATTCAAAGGCGGGAACAATAATGAACATCACAATCATAATGACATTGGGTCATACACAATAGTTTTAGGAGAAGAATTATTAGTTGAAGACCCGGGATTAATTCCATATACTGCTAAAACGTTTAGCAAGGAGCGTTACACCTATAAAACAATTTCTTCTTATGGGCATCCAGTTCCACTTATTGCACAAAAAGAGCAGAAAACAGGAATAGAGGCCCAAGCAAAAATATTAAGGACAGAGTTTAGCGAAGCCGAAGATAAATTCGACATGGACTTGACTTCTGCCTATGACGACTCAGAAATAAATAGCGTGATTCGTAGATTTACTTACAGTAGAATTAATGAAGGATTTATCGAAGTCAAAGATGAATTTAGATTTTCTAAAGAAAAGATATTTGAAACCGCAATAATTACCAGAGGTACTTGGAAACAGGTAGCTTCCGACGAATTTCTGATTATGAGAGGGAATGAAAAGGTATCGCTAAAAGTTATTTCCAACTCAAATTTCACTCTAATACCCGAGGTTATAAGTGAAGAAAAAGGGATTCCTTACACTCGATTGGGTATCAGGTTAAATAATCCCTTGACTGAAGGTTCAATTTCAATCAAATTTAAACCAATTAGCTAAAAATGGGGAATACTACACAAATGAATTTTTTGATTATTTTCATCAGTATTCTTTCTGCTTGTAGCAATAAAAATACTGATGTTTTAGATATTGCCCCTATCATTGACGAGCAGTATGAACCAACTATAACTTCTACACTTAATCAAAATATAACTGTTTTGGATGAAGGAAATGCTCATCCTGCAAATGCTGGCACACAATATACATCTATAACAACAGCACCAAGTGGAGAAATATATTCAGCTTGGATGGACGAAAAGAAGTCTTTAAGGTTATTACAATTTAAACTTAATGGAGAAAAAGTACAAAAGGTATTGCGTTATGAGATGCAAGAAAACAAATATCATGTAAAACCATCAATAGCGGTTGACAAAAATGGGTTTATACACATCGCAGCAGATATGCATAATCAAGGATGGGTGTATATGAGGTCTATTAATCCCAATGATATACAGGCATTTGAAGAAATAAATTTACCAGGGAAAAGTATTTCATACCCACAATTTTTCAAAGATAAAAATAATGACTTGTATATCACATTTAGGCATAAAGTAAAGGAGAAACCCAGTGAGTACTCCAGAGGCTCAAGTGGTGGAGGATTAATACGGTATAATTTAAGTAACAAAAGTTTTGTTATGTTGGGTGGAGAATCTCACGGATTTTTAAGAACATTAGTGTGGACAAATATGGGAGGTAAAGACGGACATTATCAACAACCAGGTATTCGATTGTTTTTTGATAACTCCAATAGAATGCATTTGGTCGCAACACTTATCAACAGTCCTACTGATAAGGCTTCTGATGGAAATACTCATGTCCTATATGCGTATTCAGATGATAAAGGAGATAGTTTTTATGATATAAATGGTAAAAAGATAAACTCTTTACCTATGACCCCAGCATCTATGACAACAGTAGCTTATAGACCAGAAAGTGATATATCAGCAAATGCTTTTGTTGGGGCATTTTCAGAAAATAGACCTGTAATTGGTTGGTTTCAAGGGGTTTCAAATGACGTTGCAGGTAGAAGAATTGTTAGATGGAATGGCCAAGAATGGAAAAATATAAGTCCTGAAAGTGGTGCAGGAAATCAGTTTGTAATAAGAAGAAATAAGCAATTAATTATTTTCCGTCCAAGAATCGGAATGTATTTTACTAATGATGAAGGTAGAACATACAAAAAAATGCAATTCAGCAGTAAAACAAATAATCAATACAATTTAATTATTGACGAACAGTATTTTTTATTAACTGGCAATATAAGATTTCAAAGTACTGATGTCACAGAAACAAAAATTTTTATTCATGAATCAATCATAAACTAAATATATGCAAACACGTAGAGAATTCATAAAGCAAACACCCGCCTTAATTGGGCTTTTAATGGGTATTCCCTCATTTGTAGCGGCTAATCGAGGGGTAAAAAAACGCATTTTGTTACGTTCATCGTGGCAAACAATTAATATTGGAGATATTGCTCATACTCCAGGGGTTATCGCCCTGCTTGAAAAACACTTGCCCGATGTAGAAGTACGCCTGTGGGCAAGCGATATACGTGATGGTGTTGAAGAGATGCTCAAAAGACGTTTTCCCAATCTCACTATCATCAAGTCTTCGGATACCGCTTTGTTGAAAACTGCTTTCCAAGAATGTGATTTTTTATTGCATGGTTCGGGACCTTATTTGGTTGCCTCTAATGATGTGGCTAAGTGGCACAAAGAGACAAAAAAGCCCTTTGGCGTATATGGTATTACGTTAAACGAAGACAAAGCAACACCTGACGTAATTGAAATACTCAATAAGTCTGAATTTATCTATTATAGAGATTCCTTTTCACTTAATTATTGCAAAAAAATTGGAATAAATAGCCCTATCATGGAATTTGCTCCTGATGGTGCATTCGGTGTTGATTTAAGAAATGATGTAGCTGCACTTGCTTTTTTACAAGCAAATGGTTTGGAGGAGGGCAAATTTCTTTGCGTTATTCCCAAATATCGCCGTACCCCAAACTGGAAAATACCCAGCAAAAATGCCCCTTTTGACGAAAAAATTAATGCCCGAAATGAAGCTATGAAAGAACATGACCACAAAGCATTTCGTGAGGCAATCATAAGAGTAGTTCGAGAAACCCCGATGAAAGTGCTGGTTTGCCCCGAAGACGTTACGCAAGTCGCCTTGGGCAAAGAAATTCTCTATGACCCTTTACCTGAGGATGTGAAACAGAAAGTCGTTTTGCGACAAAAGTTTTGGTTGACCGATGAAGCATTAAGTGTTTATATCCGTTCTGCTGGCTTGTTTGGTAATGAACAGCATTCGCCCATCATGTGTATAGCAAATGGTATTCCAGCCATTGTATGCCGATATACCGAACAAACCAGTAAAGGAATTATGTGGCGAGATATTGGCTTAGGCGGTTGGCTTTTTGATTTAGATGTAGAAAAAGAAATTGAAGGTATTGTACCTGCTGTTTTAGCAATTGCAAAAAATCCAACAGCTGCAAAAAAGAAAGCCTTAAAAGCAAAAAAGCTGGTAGAAAAAAGACAAGTTGAAACAATGTTGACATTGGGGAAAATATTAAAACACTAAACAAAAAATACTTTACAATGTCAAATAAGTCAAATTTACAGCATCTTTTTAGTATTCCAGTTATAGTGGCAGCTTTAGGCTACTTCGTAGATATTTATGATTTACTCCTTTTTGGAATCGTAAGAGTGCCAAGTCTAAAAGATTTAGGCCTGAGCGAATCTGAGGTTTCAAGTATTGGAGCGTCTATCTTAAATTGGCAAATGACTGGCCTTTTGTTAGGTGGTATTTTATGGGGCGTTTTAGGAGATAAAAAAGGTCGCCTTTCTGTGCTTTTTGGCTCAATCCTTACTTACTCACTTGCCAATATCGCTTGTGGATTTGTTCAAAATCCAGAAATGTATAAGGTCATTCGCTTTATAGCGGGCATCGGTTTAGCAGGCGAATTGGGTGCAGGCATAACGCTCGTTTCCGAGAGTTTGCCAAAGCATTTACGTGCCATCGGAACCTCCTTGGTGGCAGGAATAGGCCTACTCGGAGCAGTATTTGCCTATTTTACAGTAGAAATATTTGCATGGCGAACTGCCTATTTTATTGGTGGTGGTATGGGAATCTCTTTGCTTTTGCTCAGAATAGGCGTTTTTGAGTCGGGAGCATTCGCAGCTATCAAAGAGCAAAAACATATCCAGCGTGGCAACTTTTTTTCATTCTTTACAAATACAAACCGTCTGAAAAGATACCTACAATGTATAGCAATCGGTTTGCCAACTTGGTTCGTGATTGGTATTCTAACAACCTTTAGCAACGAATTCGGAAAAACGTTTGGAATCGATAACATTAAACCTGGTTTAGCTATCATGTGGTGCTATATCGGTTTATCAATTGGCGATTTACTAAGCGGTTTCCTGAGCCATACTCTTCATTCTCGCAAAAAAGCGGTTGGTATTATGATGTTGTTTACTTTGTTTTTTGCCTGCCTCTATCTATTCTATGGACTCGAAACAAGTTCTCAATTATATGGCGGTTGTCTTCTGATGGGAATCGGGATAGGTTATTGGGCAATGTTTGTAACCATTGGAGCCGAACAATTTGGTACTAACCTAAGAGCAACTGCCGCCACCACAATACCCAATATGGTACGAGGAACAGTGGTAGGAATGACTGCCTTATTCGGATTCATAAAGCCAAGCTATGGAGTAATTTATGCAGGAGCAAGTGTAGGTATAATCTGCTTTCTGCTCGGATTTTTGGCAATTGTTACCATCTCAGAAACGCACAATAGAGACTTAGATTTTTTAGAAATTTGAAGTTTATGAACAAAAATAACCTTTAATGTAAAATATTCATGTTTTACATTAAAGGTTAGGTCAATATAAATATATTGATAAGCTTATTTCATTCCTTATATTCAATAGACTCTGAATTGAGTAAAATATAAAGTATGGGGTATTTGCTTAAAAACCCATTTTACCAATGTATCTTTTTTTTAAATTAGTAAAATCAATGAAGAAAATAATCTTATTTATAATCTACTTTTTTTTTATTTCTCTGGAAAGTCTTATAGCACAAATCAACATCAAGCAGGAGTTCGATTTCGTAGCTAAACAATATGAGGGTATGCTTCAATCTCACCCAGACTTGAAGAGATTTCCTCAAAGTACTAATCCAGACGATACACCAAACGATAGAAAATCTGATTGGTGGTGCAGTGGTTTCTTTGGCGGGTCTCTGTGGTATATCTATGAATACACCCAAGACCCAAAATGGAAAGAAGCTGCCGATAAGTGGTCAATGGCAGTTGCAAAGGAGCAATACAACACAAGTACGCATGATTTGGGATTCATGCTTTATTGTCCTTTTGGCAATGGCTATCGCTTAACCCAAGACGAGCGATACAAGGAAATCATGCTAACAGGAGCAAAATCACTATCTACTCGATTCGACCCTAAAGTTGGATTGATTAAATCGTGGGATAAATTTCAAGGGAAATATACATACCCTGTAATTATTGACAATATGATGAATCTTGAATTTCTTTTTTGGGCGGCTAAAGCGTCTGGGAATAAAGATTACTACAAACTTAGCATAACCCATGCAGATAATACCTTAAAAAATCATTTTAGAACAGATAATAGTAGTTATCATGTGGTTTGTTATGACACAAGTGGTAAAGTTTTGGCAAAAAAGACCCATCAAGGAGCATCTGATGAGTCGGCATGGGCAAGAGGACAAGCATGGGGTCTATACGGATATACTGTCATGTACAGAGAAACCAAAGATAAAAAGTATCTAAATCATGCCCATAAAATTGCTAAATATATCTTGACGCATCCTAATCTTCCTGCTGATAAAATTCCTTATTGGGATTTTAGTAAAGTAGGAGAAGAACGAGATGCTTCTGCCGCTGCTATTATTTCTTCAGCATTATTTGAGTTAAGTCAATATTCAAAGGGTAAACAAAAAAACAATTATATATCATCGGCAACTCAAATACTTGAGTCTTTGACAAGCTCTAATTATAAGGCAGACGTGGGGGAAAACAATTATTTTCTGTTGAAACATAGTACAGGTCACAAACCAAATAAATCAGAAATAGATGTACCTATAGTTTATGCTGACTATTATTATTTAGAAGCACTTTTGAGATACAGTAAATTATCTATTTCAAATTAGTATCATTATGCGATTCATACTGTTCATTCTCGTTTGTTTCAGAATAACAAATACGTATTCTCAAAGTTTTATATTTCCAGCAAATGCTAAAGTAGCATTTGTTGGAAATAGTATCACCAATAACGGAGAGTTTCATCATAATATTTTTCAATATTATGTTACTCGCTTTCCTAGAGTCCCAATTCAGTTTTTCAACTGTGGTATTTCGGGTGATGTCACTGGCGGTATCCTTAATCGAATGGATGAGGATATTCTCATACATAAGCCATCGCATGTTGTACTAATGATAGGCATGAATGATGTAAAACGCTCACTTTATGGTGTTTTACCTACCACCAATATTGATACACTAAGCCAAAGAGCAATAGCATTAGAGGTGTATAGAGCTAACTTAGATAGTATTGTAAGCCTATTTTTATCAAAAAACATTAAAGTTATACTCCAAAAACCTACAATTTATGACCAAACCGCTGTTTTGAAAACGCCAAATAACAATGGTGTAAATGATGCTTTGAAACAGTGTGCTGAATTCACAGAGAAATTAGCTCAAAAATATAATCTCCCCTGCGTTGATTATTGGCAAATACTGAATTCCATCAATACAACTTTACAGAGGAAAGATTCAACGGTTACCATAATAGGTAATGATAGAGTTCATCCTGGAGCAGTGGGACATTTGATAATGGCTTATCAGTTCTTAAAATCAATGAGCCATCCGCAGGATGTCAGTCGAATTGTAATTAATGTAAAAAGTAAGAAACTGTCGAATACTGGCTACAATTGCCAAGTGGAAAGTTTAACAAAAGATGGTAACAAATTTATATTTCAAGTGATTGAAAATGCTTTGCCTTTTCCGATAGATGATAATCAGCAACAGGCATTAGATTTAGTGCCATTTATTCAAGAGTTAAATAACGAAGAATTGAAAATTTTGGGCTTAGAAGAAGGTAACTATCAGTTAAAAATTGATGATTATGTTATCAATACTTTTTCCTCTCAACAACTAAAAAAGGGTATCAATTTAGCTCTTTACAAAAATACGCCACAATACAAGCAGTCAATGGCGGTCAGAGAGATATTGAAAGAAATGTGGAAAAATGAGGCGAATTTAAGAACCATTAGATGGGTAGAAATAGGACATTTGAAGGAATGTAAGAACGCAGAGGATTTTCAAATAGTGCAATCATTTTTGGAAAATAGGTTTGAAACAAAGTATCAAAAATTGAGTAATGGGGCTTATTATAAAACACAATTTGAAAAGTATGGTATTTTAAAACCTAAAGAGGAAAATATTACAAAAAGTCTGCAAGAATTAAGGTTGAATGCCTATAAAATTGCAACTCCTACAGTACATTCATTTACCTTGGTGAGGACTACGAATAATTGAATATAAAAAAGCAAAAAATGAAAAGGTTAATTATAAAACTATACATTCCTTTACTGTTGTTGGCAATTGCTACCATCTCAGAAACGCACAATGGAGACTTAGATTTTAAAGAATAGTAAGTCTCATCATAGATAAGGTTAAGGATACAGCAACAAATCCCCAGAAGACTCTTTTGGGGATTTTTAATCAAAATCGTAAACTTTACTCCTTACTTTGATAATATTTCACCAGTATTCTATAAAATTTCAACAAAGCAGAATCAACATAACTTGTAGTTTTGTATAAATATATTGTACTATTTTAATATATAGCTAAAGAATGAAATCTACAATTTTACATGCCCTAATTATCTTTTTTTTACAAATAAACAAAGGAATTTGTCAAAAAGGAGGTTTTGTAGATGCTGCCTATTTTGGTTTTTCTCCTGAAGCATCTGGATTACAAAACTCCGCAGCCTTACAAAAAGCCTTAGACTATTCTGGTACAATCACCATAAGTAAGCCTGGTACTTATAAATTTGCCGAAACCGTTTACATTGGTAGCAATACTACTTTAGATTTTGGTAATGGTATTTTCATACAAAAGGTTAATGAGAAAGGTCTATTTACCCACGTAATCCTCAATAAAGGTGCTTTAACTAAAACTTATGACCAAAATATTGTCATCAAAGGACTCAATATTATAGTCAATGGTATCGATAAACCCTTTTCAGAAGTCTATGGTTTACGTGGACAATTGGCCTTTTTTTACGCCAAAGATATTCGTATTGAGCGTTTTCGTTGTAATGATTTAACCAAAATGCAGTTTGGTATTCACGTCTGCACTTTTGAAGATTTGATAATTGATGATGTCATCATCAAAGGCGAAAAGGACGGGGTGCATTTGGGCAGAGGTAAACGTTTTACAATAAAAAATGGCGTCTTTCAAACATTTGATGATGCCATTGCATTAAACGCCCATGATTACGCCACCAGTAACCCCGAACTCGGTTGGATTGAAAATGGTATTATTGAAAACTGCCATGACCTGAATGCCGAAAACACAACAGGTTATTTTTGCAGAATCTTGGCAGGAGCTTGGACAGACTGGAAATCAGAGATGGAAGTACAGCAATCTGATGCAGTAGTTTCAAATGGAAAAATATATAGAGTTCAAGCCAAACCCGATGGTACAAAATACATTTCAAAAACACCCCCAACCCATGAAAAAGGAAGCCAAATAATTGATGGAATAAACTGGGGAGTTGTTCAAAACGATGTTACCTATACAGCGGGTGTTCGCAATGTTATCTTTAGAAATATTTTCCTTGAAAAACCCCGTATCGGTTTATCCATTCATTTCGATAATGATAAATACAGTCGCTCTTATTATCCAAACGCCACTATTCCCTTACAAGAACAATTTAGTTTTGACAACGTGCGGGTGCTACACAACATGGCTATTCCATTTTTATTAATTGCAACTCCAGTAGATTTAGTTACAATCAGCAATTCGAGTATTAGAAATAACAATATCAAATTCGTAAGCAACAAAGCAATGACCGATTATCTGAAAACGAGCATTAATATTTATGGCTGCTCATTTAGTAATAATGGCGAATTTGAGTTATTAACTAATGTTGTTGAAGGTAAAAAAATACACTTAAAGACATTTGGTAACGTAGAATTAGGAGAGAGTTTTTATGCAAAAGTAAACGCAGGAAAAGGTTATTTAACATTAGATTCAGATTTAACAGGACTCAAAAAATAAAATCAAAAATATGAAAAGAACATTTCTAACTCTTATTGCTCTTTTACTCATACTAAAAGTGAGTTTTTCACAAAAGACATACCAATCCACTTGGGAGTCCATTGATAGCCGTCCTGTTCCAGCATGGTTTGAAGATGCTAAATTTGGTATTTTTATCCATTGGGGTGTTTACTCAGTCCCTGCATATAGCCCAACAGTCAGAGATAATGTTGGTATCTATGACCGCTATGCTGAACACTATTGGAGACGTTGGAACGAGCCAAACAAAACCCAACGCTATTTTACCGATTTCCACAATAAAAACTATGGTGCTAATTTTAAGTATCAAGATTTTGCAAATGAATTTAAAGCCGAAATGTTCCAACCCAACGAATGGGCTAAACTTTTCAAACGTGCAGGAGCCAAGTATATAGTGCTTACTTCAAAACACCACGAGGGATTCCCCTTGTGGCCATCTCAACATTCATGGAATTGGAATGCGATGGACGTTGGCCCGCATCGTGATTTATTGGGAGATTTAACGAATGCAGTGCGAGAAAGTAACCTGAAAATGGGCTACTATTATTCTCTTTTAGAATGGTACCATCCTTTGTATAAAAAGGAAACTATCAATCAATACATCGACCAACACATGTTCCCTCAGATGAAAGATTTGGTAAATACCTACAAACCTGATGTATTTTGGACAGATGGCGAATGGGACTACACCTCAGATAAATTGAGAAGTACAGAATTTTTATCTTGGCTATACAATGAGTCACCAGTAAAAGATAAAGTAGTCATTAATGACCGTTGGGGTAAAGAAACTCGTGGTAAACATGGTGGTTTTTTTACAACTGAGTACGACTTAGTACACGAAGGGAATGCCGATGGTGTAAAATTTGAACGTCCTTGGGAAGAATGTAGAGGTATGGCTGGCTCGTTTGGTTACAATCGCAATGAAATGTTAGATGATTACTCTACCTCACAAGAATTAGTACATATTCTCATCAACAAAGTGGGACGTGGCGGTAATCTTCTATTAAACATTGGGCCGACTGCCGATGGACGTATTCCTGAAGTCATGCAGCAAAGATTAGCCGACATAGGTACATGGTTGGATGTGAATGGAGAAGCGATTTATGAAACTCGCAAATGGGAAAATGCCCCTCTTGTTACCAAAGAAACCAAGACCTATTTCACAAAAAAAGGAAAAGATTTATATGTCTTATGCACGCAATTCCCTACGCAAGAAATAGTGGTTAATAATGTTGGTAAGCCAGCCAATGTAACTATGCTGGGATTAAAGTCAGTAGTGAAAACCGAATTTAAAAATGGCAAATTAACCATTACACCACCAATGGTCACACCAGCCAATAACCCTTGTAATTATGCTTGGGTATTTAAGTTGGAGGGGGTGTTGTAAATACCAAAAATTATGAGATTGACAAAAATCTATACTCTTCAAAAGCTATTTTTTTGCTTCGTTGCCTTTACGGTTGGTTTCGAATCTTTGGGACAAAATCCTACACGGATTAATCGCCAAAAATCCTACGATAACTGGCGTTCAATGCGTGTGGGCTTGTTCGTGCATTGGGGTCCTTCAGCGGGTTTGGGTACGCCCGAATCTCATTCTCACGCACGTAAAAGTGCTTTGAATCCGCACGGAAGTATTCCTGCCGAAGAATATGATGAGCTTTACAAAAAATTCAATCCAACTAAATACAAGCCAGACTCTTGGCTAAAGTTAGCTTATTCTGCTGGAATGCGTTATGCAGTTTTTGTGGCAAAGCACCATGATGGCTTTTGTATGTTTGATACCAAAGCTACTGATTATAATTTCATGGCAACACCTTATAAACAAGACGTGGCAAAATTATTTGCCGAAGCCTGCAAGCGGCAAGGATTGGCATTAGGCTGGCAGTTTTCTCCAAAAGACTGGAAACATCCCGATTTTAATACTGACAAACATGACCGATACAATAGTTATTACACCCAATTATTGGACGACTTGACTACAAACTATGGAAAAGTTTCAGTAATGTGGTTTGATGGTATCGAACCAGTCGGTAAAGATAAATGGAAGGATACACCTACAAAAGCCGCCGAAATGATGTATAAAAAACAGCCTAACATCATGCTGGGTACGCACGGAGCAATGAAAGAAGATTTTGTAAGTTTTGAAATAGCCGTGGGGCCTTTCGACCGAACAAAACCATGGGAAACAGCCGAAGGAATCAATCCAAGTGGGTGGATTTTTAACAAACCAATGCCTACTTTTCCCTTTCGGAACTTACTAAAAACAATGATTTACACAGTTTCGAGAGATGGGAACTATCTTTTAGATGTCGGGCCTATGCCAGATGGCACACTCTATCCACCCGATTCTCTAAGGCTTTTAGATTTTGCTCAATTTATGAAAGTCAACGCCGAAGGCATTCATGGAACTCGTGGTGGACCTTACAGAGATGGAGCGTGGGGCGGAGCAACTTGTAAAGGAAATTCAGTTTATTTATTCGTTTCTGACGAAGTAGGAGAACAATTGACTTTACCACTTTTACCAGCCAAAATAGTAAAAGTAAGTCGTTTAGACGGAAAAATGATAGATTGGAAAATAAGTAAGGATAATTTATTACTCCAATTTCCTGATAGAAAACAAGAACAAAAACCAGATTTTATCTGTGTTAAATTGGATTTAGACACCAAAGCCTTTGATTTACCGATTATGGAAGGACAACCCAATCTCTTAAAAAATGCCAAAGTAAATGCATCCTCCGTCAAAAATAATGATGAGAAACAATATGGTACAAAAGCACTTTTTGACAACAAAGGCGAAACAGCTTGGGAAACTGCAAAAACCGATACTTTATGTACGCTCGAATTTGATTTAGGCAAATTAAGTGATGTAGTTTCATTTTCACTATCCGAAAAAGGGCAAATTGAGAACTGGAATCATGGTGTAGATATTCGTCTAAAAACCAAAGAAAAAGAGACTGATAATTGGCAACAAGTTTTACAACATAGCGGAGCAATTGGTTCTCCCCCAATACTCAGTTTCAACCCACAAAAAGCTCGTTTTGTGAAAATTGAAATCCGTAAACGGAACTCTTTTGAACTGCAAATTGCTGAGATGCGACTGTTTGGTTTGTTAGAATAAATAACAAATTAAGTTTATCAGACTTATATAAATAATCATATAGTTTTGTTTCATACTTAAACCCCCAATGGGCTTCAAT
>JAFEIL010000388.1 GCA_017495105.1 Emticicia sp.
TTACTCTAAATTTTCATGTCCGAAATTCTCAATCCTATTCCTAACGAGTATAAAAATAGGAGATATTTTGGCATCGGGCACAATTAGCGGTTCAGAGGTTGGTTCATATGGCTCTCTTTTAGAACTCACTTGGGCAGGGAAAAATCAAATTACGCTTACAAATGGAGAAACTCGCACCTACCTCGAAAACGGTGATACGCTAACCTTAGCTGGTTTTTGCGAGAAAGATCGGAAAAGAGTTGGCTTTGGTGAGGTAATGGGAGAAATAATCTGAGCTTTATGTGATTGGTCGGATTATTAAATTCCTATTTCAATTATCCATTTTACATTATTCGTTATGAAGATGCTAACACTCAACCCAAAAGAATTAGATTCAAGAGTATTTTATAGTTATCTGACAGGAACAATTGCTCCTCGACCGATTGCTTTTGCGAGTACGCTTGATAAATTGGGCAATGTAAATCTGAGTCCATTTAGTTTTTTTAATATTATGGGCATCAATCCTCCAATTTTGGTTTTTGCACCAAATAATCGAGGTAGAGATGGCTCAAAAAAAGATACAATTCTTAATCTTGAAGAAGTGCCAGAAGTGGTAATAAACATGGTAGATTATGCGATGGTGCAACAAATGTCACTTTCAAGTGTTGAGTTTCCAAGAGGTATGAACGAATTTATTAAGGCGGGTTTTGTAGAAGAAAAATCCGTTTTTGTAAAGCCTCCAAGAGTAAAAGAATCAAAAGCCCAATTTGAATGTAAAGTGCTTGAAATCAAGCAGTTTGGTTCGATGAATTTAGTTATTTGCGAGGTTGTTTTAGCTCATTTTTCTAAAGAAATTATAGGAGAAAATGACAAAATTGACCAACAAAAAACTGATTGGGTAGCACGTATGGGTGGAGATTGGTACGTTCGTGCCAATGAAATATCTATGTTTGAAGTAGAAAAGCCAATAACAAAAATTGGAATAGGTTATGACGCCATTCCAGCAAATATTCGTTTATCTAAAATACTGACAGGTAATCATTTAGGTCAATTAGGCAATGTGGAAAATTTGCCAACACAAACAGAAATCGAAGCTTATCGAGCAACTGAAACAATGCAAAATATCATCGAACAAGTGATGTATGGATGTGCATTCCTCGATAATCTACTACAAACTGAAGCAGCCAAATTGTTAAATGAAAATAAGGTAATGGAAGCATGGGTAGTGCTTTTGCAAAAGCCATAAATCTACGTCCAAATTCAGGATATGTTGAAAAAATAATTCTTCATTTTTAATTATCAATTCTTAATTTGAATAGGCGTTGGCCGCCATTTAAATGACTGATTATCAATGGCTCTCATAGTACAAAGAACGCCATCAAGATGGTCAAACTCGTGTTGGAGTAGTTCAGAAATTGCATCTTCAACTTGCCAAATTTTAGGTTGCCAATTTTCGTCTAGATAATTGATGGTTAATCCTTTATGGCGTTTTACTTTTACCAATAAATTAGGAAATGACATACAATCATCCCACAATTCAAACATCTCCTCACTGAGATTATTTAAAACTGGATTGATGATTACATTTGGAACGTCGCCCATACTCTTATCCAAATTTAAATAAATCAAACGCTTCATGATTCCGAGTTGCGGTGCGGCTATTCCTCTACCAAATTGATATTTTTCTCTTATTTCCTCCATTACATTATGTAAATCCGCCACCCATTCTTTCACTTGGGGTAATTCATTCTCATAGACTGGTTCACAAATTTCATATAAGCGTGGGTCGCCGAGTTGGAGGAGGTCGTTTAGTTTTTTCATTGAAATCTATTTAACAAAAATTAACAGTTACAAATAAACTAAAAAAACGCTACATTCGTTTTTTTTTCTGCAATGAATCTTATCTTAAAAAAACAATGAAAAATCTATTCATAACTATCTTAACTTTATCTTTTCTGAATGCTTTTGGTCAATTAATTACCAAAATGCCCGAAATTGACGACCAAACAAGTTATGAAACCGACATTACTAAAGTCGAAATTCGGGGTAATTATACCATCGTGTCTTTCAGTTATCAAGTTTCTCAACAAAAAATCAATCCTTATCAATTTCAGTTTCCTTTACCTAATCAAAATCAACAAAGTGCAAATTTTACTATTTCTTTCAATCCAAAAAGTTATTTGAATGGAAATGGCAAACGTTTCAAATATATAAAATGCTCTGGAATTTCGGAAATACCCGAAGAAATGAATGTTTATCCTAAAGAAAAATATCGTTTCACGGTCTATTTTGAGAAACTTGATGCGGGTATTGAAACTTTTAACTTGATTGAAGGTAAAAATCGCCCTGAAGAGACACATCAATATTGGAATTTTTATGGTGTACATATCAAAAATCCATTAACCCCTTTGTCAGAGCCTTCCAAAAAGAATGTAGAATCAGAAAGAGAAGGGGAAATATTAGTAACGATAAAAGGTAAATTAATTGATGCAAAAACAAATAAACTAATTTCGGGACAAGTGTTATTTTATGTTGATGTACAAAAATCTGATTCTGTAAAAACCAATGCAGCAGGTGAATACTTATTTAAAATCAAGCCTGATACCTATACTTTTGTGGCATCAGCAAAAGGCTACGAGCATGCTCAAGAAAGCATGGATTTATCAAAAATTACTAAAAGTCAGCAGTTTTCACAGAGTATTTATCTAAATCCTGTTGAAAAAGCGGCCAAAAAGCTAGAGCCTGTAAAAGAAGAAACTCCAAAATCTGAACCAACAAATGAAAATAAAAACTCAGAATTAATTACAAAAGTTGAAGAAAATAAGTTTAGATTAAACAACTTCATTTTCAAGGAGGGAGATGCCACATTTTTACCTGAATCTACTGAGCAAATTGATGCTTTATTGAAAATGTTGAAAGATGACCCTAAAATGAAAATTAGGTTAGAAGGACATACCGATAACATTGGCGACCCAACCAAAAATAAACAATTGTCGCTTGAGCGTGCCTACAATGTGCGTGAGTACCTGATTAGCAAGGGAATAGCAGGTTTTAGGATTCAATTTAAAGGCTATGGTGACACAAAACCGATTGCAGCCAACAATACCGAAGAGGGTCGCAAGATGAATCGTAGAGTTGAGTTTGTGATTTTGTAGAAAAAATAATGATTATTTAAAAGCACATAAAAACGAGTATACTATCAGTGATAATATACTCGTTAAATCTATCTAGGCTTCCCTTGAAAATTACCTTTTAGATTTTACCAAATAGGAAAATCACTTC
>JAFEIL010000016.1 GCA_017495105.1 Emticicia sp.
CCATTATTCTGTGGACTATTGACTACTTATAATCTCTAATATCAACAATATTTTTGCAGAAAGTATATTCGCTTGGCTGATTTGAGCAGATAATCAAAAGTCGATCAGTAGTATGCTTTTCGATTTGTTCGAGATACCAAGCTGTTCCTTGTGAATCGAGATTTGAGGTTGGTTCGTCGAGTAAAATAATTGGTGCTTCAGAATAAAACGCTAGTCCAAGTTTAAGACGTTGTTTCATTCCTGAAGAAAAATTCTTGACAGTTTTATCTTTATGTTGAGAAAGCTGAATTTTTTCGATGAGTTCGGAAGCAGAAATTTGGTCTTTGAAAGGCTTGAATTTTTGGTGAAATTCTACGGATTCAATCAATGTAAATTCTTCAACTAATTCGAGATAGGGTGCAGCGATTACGATTTTCTTATAAATATCATCAACTGAAACTACTTGATTAATATTACTATAATTAACTTTTCCTTCAGTTTGAGGCATAACGCCAATTAAAACCTGCAAAAGAGTAGATTTTCCGCTGCCATTTGGCCCGACAAAGGTATAATTATTACCTGCCTCGAAACTCAAATTGACATTTCGAAAAATCCATTCTTTACGAAATTTCTTACCAAGATTTTCTAATTGAATCTTCATGTGATGAGTCCATAGGCCGTTGAGTATAGTCAACAGATGTTAACAAACTCCTTGATGTATGAAAATAAAGACAAAATCATAAGTTTTTTAGGACTATCGTTGACTATCGACTGTTTAACGGAACGCCGTCCGCCTTTGACTTATTTTATTCTTCCGCCCCTTTTTTAACTGGGCTTTTGATAATTCCTCGCTCCGAATTTGAAATAAAATTCAAAATGTCATCACGCTCTGGAGTAGCTGGAAATTCCAATTCAACTTGAGTGATAGCATCAGTATTATTTAATCCACGAAGATAAATATAGCGGTAAATCCCTTGAATTTCGGAAATTCTATCGTCAGTATAGCCTCTTCTACGCAATCCAACGGAGTTGATACCTGCATAAGAAAGTGGTTCACGAGCAGCCTTGATAAATGGCGGTACATCTTTACGGATTTGCGAGCAACCTCCGATATATGTATGTTTACCAATTTTAACAAATTGCTGTACTGCCGACATTCCACCAATATTGGCAAAATCACCAACCGTAATATGTCCTGCGAGCTGCACACAGTTTGCCAAAATAACGTTGTTTCCAATTATACAATCATGGGCTATATGAGCATAAGCCATGATAAGGCAATTTGAACCAATTTCAGTACGGTGCTTATCTACTGTTCCACGATTTACTGTAACACACTCACGAATTGTAGTGTTGTCGCCGATGATAGTGACAGTATTTTCGCCTTTAAACTTTAAATCCTGTGGAACAGCGGAGATAACAGCCCCAGGGAAAATTTTACAGTTTTTACCAATTCTGGCACCTTCCATAATAATGGCGTGTGAACCTATCCAAGTTCCTTCACCAATTTCTACGTCTTTGTGGATTACAGCAAACGGTTCTATGACAACGTTTTGTGCAACTTTTGCATCGGGGTGTATATACGCCAACGGTTGATTCATTTGATAGAGTTCTGAGTTCTGAGTGCTGAATTCTGAGATATTTGTTGTGAGTATTAAAAAATCACAGAACTCAGAATTCAGCACTTTTATCTTGTGTATTATTTTGCTTTTTTTACTAATCGGGCGGTCATATTAACATCACATACAAGGGTTTTACCAACCCATGCCTCTCCATGCATTTTTGCTACGCCGAGTCTGATAGGAGCAAGAAGAGAACACCTGATAATTAACGCATCGCCTGGTAAAACATTGCGATAGAATCGACAATTATCGATTCCAACCAAATATGGCCAATACGATTCTGGGTCGCCTGTTGATGTAAGTACTAAAACACCCCCTGTTTGTGCAATTGCTTCAATTTGTAGCACTCCAGGCATCACTGGATTATCAGGGAAGTGACCTGTAAATTGAGGTTCATTCATTGTAATATTTTTTACACCAACAACCGTATTTCCATCGAGGTATACAATCTTATCTACGAGAGCAAATGGATAACGGTGGGGTAGGAGGCGAGCAATATCACTAACATTATATACTGGTGGAGTATTTGGGTCGTATTGTGGAGTACTTTTTGCTGAATCAGCAATTTGTTTTTTAATTTTTTTAGCTAAAGCAACGTTTGGGGTGTGTCCAGGGCGTGCGGCCAAAATATGTGCTTTTAGTGGGCGACCAATTAAGGCCAAATCTCCCATTACATCAAGCAATTTATGGCGAGCTGGCTCATTAGGGAAACGCAAAGGTATATCATTTAAAATGCCAGTTTTGCCCACATTGATTTTTTCTTTATTGAGTAATGTAGCTAAGTTTTCAACCGCTTCTTCCGAAATCTCACGATCAACAATTACTACCGCATTATCAACATTTCCGCCTTTGATTAACCCTGCTTTGAAAAGTGCTTCTAATTCATGTAAGAAAACAAATGTACGACACGGTGCTATTTCCTGTTTGAAAAGGCTAATGTCGTGCAATTGTGCGTGTTGGCTATGCAAAACTGTTGAGTTATAATCGACCATTACTGTTAGGCGGTAATCATTTAGTGGCAAAGCAGCTAATTCGATGCTTTGGTCGTCGTTGCGGAAATGAATCGCTTCTTCGATTTCATAATAATTACGCAAAGCGTGTTGCTCCTCAATGCCCGATTCTTCTATTAGCTCAACAAATTGTATGGCACTACCATCTACTATAGGGATTTCGGGGCCATCAAGCTGAATCAATACATTATCAATCTGAAGACCAACCAATGCCGATAAAATATGCTCAGTCGTATGTATTCTTACACCCTCTTTTTCTAAGACAGTACCTCTTGAAGTATCAACAACGTAGTCAACATCGGCTTCTACAATCGGCTTATTGGGCAAATCAATTCTTTGGAATTTATATCCATGATTGACTGCTGCAGGTTGTAACAGCATGGTTACTTTTTCACCAGTATGTAATCCTACACCTGTGATTGATACTATTTTTTTGAGGGTTTGTTGTTTAACATTCATTGTAAATTCTACTTATTTTCTTAAGCAAATGTATTTGGTATATATTGAATAGAGGAATTAATGTTTTTTTAATTTTATGCTAAAACTCCATGCTGATTTAGCTCTAAGAGTTGTTCTTCGATTACTTTTACTTGTTTTTCGATGGCGGGAAGTTTGCGTAAAACAGCCATAGATCGTAAATATTCAGTTGCATCAAAGGCTGGATTGCCATTAAGTGATGTGCCTGTTTTCTTGACGCTTTTGGTAATACCCGCTTTTCCACCTGCTTTTGTACCATCTGCAATGGTGATATGTCCATTTACACCTACTTGACCACCTAACACACAATTTTTTCCCACTTTGGTCGAACCAGCAATACCAGTTTGAGCAGCAATTACGGTGTTTTCTCCTATTTCTACATTATGGGCAATTTGAACCAAATTATCGATTTTTGCACCTTTACGAATAATCGTTGAACCAATCGTGGCACAATCAATCGTTGAGTTTGAGCCAATACTTACGTTATCTTCGAGTATTACATTTCCCAACTGCGGGATGGTCTTGTAAGTTCCATCGATTTGTGGAGCAAAACCAAAGCCATCGCTACCAACGACCGCTCCCGAATGTACAATGCAGTTGTTTCCGATTAAACAATTGGCATATATTTTTACTCCAGCGTATATAATAGTATTATCACCGATGCTTACATTATCACTTATGTAAACTTGTGGGTAAATCTTTACATTCTTGCCAATTTTGCAACTTTTCCCTATGTACGAAAATGCCCCTTGGTATATATTTTCGCCAACCGATGTTTTTTCACCAACGAATGAGGGCTGTTCGATACCTATTTTGGAAGCATCCAGCATTTTCTGATATTCTACTAAAAGTTGTGTAAAGGCTATGTAAGGATTTTCGACAAGTATAAGTGTTGTGTTATAGGCTTTGCGAGGTTCAAAATTTTGGGCCACGATTACGGCCGTTGCATTGGTTGTATAGAGAAAAGGTTCGTACTTTTCGTTGGAGAGAAAAGAAATATCGCCATGAGTACCTTCTTCAATTTTAGCTAACTGGCTGACAATGAGGCTTTCGTCTCCTTTTACTTCGCCATTCAGTAGATGTGCTATTTGCTTAACCGTAAATTTCATCATGTTTGGTATTATGCAAGCTGATATTCCTGCGGAGGTTTTGCGTTAGTACTTTTCCATTTAGTTGAAAAGACTAATTACTTAAATCTTAACTCAATAATTTAATTTAAAAATAATCTTTAAATAATACAAAAAGCTATCTTATTGTTGCAAAATCATTGCAAAGATACGTTTTTGCCCCAACATACATAGTATTTTTTCACGATGTTGCTTAGAGCCTTGATCGTTGGTAAATCTGAGGCATCAGCAATATCTATAACATTTCGGTTTTTTGTTAAGATATTGATTGTTTCATCGCCCGAAACATAGCCTTTATTGCTTACATCTCCTTCGGAAATGAAATATTTTAGCTCGTGTTCGGTTATGCCTTTTTTGAGCAATGATTCTTTAATATTTTCGATAAAAGATGCTTCAATCGGAAAATTAGAAATCTTGACTTTGTACAAATTTCGATTCAATAAATCTTTACAGTTTGTCGATAAAATTTTATCTGAATGATGTTGCCAAGTTTTTATACACGCCCAAATATCATAATCATCGATTTCTGTAAATGCCTCTAAATATTTTTCATCATTACTGAATGATTCGAGCGAAATGTCTTCTTTTAGAAACAAAAAAAATGAAGGGGTGCCGAATAAAGGGACGCCAGACTTGATTAATTCTCTTGCTCGACAGATGATTTGTATAAGCATCGATTCGGTACAAATCGAAGTTTTGTGTAAATACACCTGCCAATACATTAACCGCCGTCCGTTTAAAAAGTTTTCGACACTCAATAAACCTTTTTCTTCAACAACCAATTGATTATCAACCACGTTGAGCATCTTAATGATGCGGTCAACGCCAATTGTCCCTTCGGCTACACCTGTAAAGAAGCAATCACGGTTGAGATAATCCATTCTGTCCATATCAAGTTGACTTGAAATTAGTTGATGAAAAAATTCTCGGTGATAAGTGCCATTAAACATTTCGATGGCTAAATCGAGTTGTCCGCCAAACTCTTGGTTGAGTTTTCCCATCAGCAATGCCGAAATATGTTCATGATGTACATCATTCAAGATAGTATATTCGAGTACATGTGAAAACGGTCCATGACCAATATCGTGTAGTAAAATGGCAATCTGTGCCGCTTCGATTTCAACATCAAGTAAATAATGACCTTTGTTCTGCAAAACCTGCAAAGCTTGCCCCATTAGGTGCATGGCTCCTAAAGCATGATGAAAACGTGTGTGCAAAGCTCCAGGATAGACGTATTCGGCCATACCCAATTGCTTTATTCGACGTAAACGCTGAAAGAAAGGATGCTCAATTAAATCATAAATTAAATCAGAAGGTACACTAATGAAGCCATAAACGGGGTCATTGAATATTTTGCGTTTGTTGGTCATGCTTGAAACTAGCTTTGGCGAGTGTGCAAAGGTAAAGTTTTATTTTTTGTTGCTTGATTAGAATAACATAAAGAAGAAAAATATAGTTGTTAATAGGAGAAAATTGGTGATAAAATTTCCTGCTTTACATTAATATTGATAGTTTTGAAAATAATACAATCAAATTATGGTAGAACCAGCTTTCAAATCGTATTATTCTATTAAAGATTATCTATAACTGCAAAACCAGGTAGATTATAAAATAGCCTTACACGAAGGTGAGGCTTTGGCAATAGCAGGTGGGTCGTTTAATCATACTCTGCTTTCAGCTAAAATAGGTAGTCAGCTTGACCAAGCACTCAAGAATCGTAAATATGCCGTATTTAGTGCAGATTTAATGATTGGCTACAACAAAGAAAACTATGTTTATTCTGATACTTCGGTGATTTGTGGTAAACCAGAGATTTATGAAGAAGATAAAAAAGTAGTAAAAAATCCATGTTTAGTAGTGGAAGTTTTATCGAATGAAACTGCAGAATATGATTGAAGAGAGAAATTTAAAAAGTATCAAAAACTCCATACTTTTGTAGAATATGTGCAGATTTCACAACATAAATTTTGGGTAGAGGTATTTTTTAAGCAAGCAAACGTAGATTTTTGGCAATATTATTCATATAATTGTGTAGACGAAAAAAATCGACTGCATTCACTCGAAATTAAGCTTTCGATGGGAGAATTTTATGAAGGATTTTTTTAATTTTTTGGAAGAACAAATTTTTTGTCTTATTTTTGCATACAAAACCAACAAAATGGTTTTAGGGCCTATAGCTCATTCGGTTAGAGCAACTGACTCATAATCAGTAGGTGCTTGGTTCGATTCCAAGTGGGCCCACTTCGTAAAGTATTGATAATTAAGCACTTGTAATAAAATTCAAGTGCTTTTTTATTGTCTTAAAAATTCATTTGCAAACAATTTGCAAACATTTCTTGTGAAGTTTTATGGTAAAAAAATCTTTAGCATTCAACAGAAAAGATAATTGTATGATAGGGTATCAAAGTCCTAAATTATGTATTGAAGTATAAAAAAAATATCTGTAAAAATCTCAATTAAAAAGATTCATATAGAAATTTGAGCATTAAAGTAAAGATAAATTTCACAAAGCTTCGACTAATTTCTTGATTTCGTCGATCTGCCAAGTAGAATAGTCTTTGTTCTTATTGGTCTTACGGATGTGAATTTGCATATTACTCAAACCTACTCTGTGGTAGAAAAATTGTTTTTTATACCCCTTTTCGGCAATCATTTTATCAATATTTTCAAGTACCTCAATATAGTTATCGACTATTTTAGTGTCTTTTTTGAGGGCTTTTAGGATGTTTTTTATTTCGCACGCTTTCCAGTCTCTTCTACCTTTTTTCTTGTTGGAAACTGCTGAATTTGATAATCCTAATGCTGTTGCCCAAAAGCTCAATGGTTCGGGACTGGCATCTATCATAGACGGTATTTCTTTGTATATTGTTTCATATATTCTAATTGCATCTAAGGCAGATGCTTTGGTAGGTAATGTCATTTTATTTAGAGTTTTCAATGTTAGTTTTACAAATGTAACACAATAAGTGTATTAATATGAAAATTATTTCAAAAAAAATACCCAGTAAAACCGAGTATTTTTTTGATTTTGTTCTAAATAAAATAACATTCATTTGGTAGAAATACTTAATTTCCACGCATTATCTTCAAAGACCATTGCTTGCTGAATGGTGCGAACATGACCACCGATGTAAATCAAATAAATGTTTAAAATAACTGAGTCTTTTGTAATTGCTTTTTGGTCTTTTATTTCAGCAATTGCTAGTGTTCCTTTTTTTGTGAGTGAGAGTAAACTATATGGCATCAAAAGTGGTAACGAATCAATCATTTTCTTGGCTCGTCTGGACAAATGATTGTGCAAATAATTCACTTCTGAGGTATCGCTATTTACGACTTCATTAGCTACTTTGAAATACTTTAGCATGACACCTTTAGGGTTTTCTTGACAGGAAATACAGTTTAGCATGAAAACAATTTTAGCAATGATGGCTACTTTTCTCATAAAGTCATCTTGATTAATGATTTCCTAATCATTTCCTTTTGCCAAACTGCATCCAATTGTTTTTGTTCATCAGTGCGTTTTAAGGCTTCCAAAACCAAAGTATCGGCTTTTTCTCTGAGTTCTTGGGCTTTAGTAAATAAGTCTATGGAGAATTTATTTCCTGCAATCCGTTCGCCTGTACTCATGCGTAAACCCGATTTTGTGCCGAAACTACTTGAGGTGAAATTAAGGCTATTCAAAAGCCCCGAATAATTCCCATCCTTTCCATCAAAGGCATTTTTAAGGATATTATTATAGATTTCAGTATGTATCTCATTGGCTTGATTTTGTACTTTTGCTTCCATTCTTTGTTTAATTATTTCATCTAAATACATTTGGGGTGTTTTTGACACTACTTTAAATAAAGAGCCAATTATTCCGAATGGATTCGCAATTAATTCTTCAAAAGCATTGCCCATAGTGAACTTTAGATTAGGATTGTCTTTTAAGAATGCCTGCATTGCCTGTTCTCTTACTCCAAAACCTAAGTCTTGTGTAACAAAACTACCTTTATCATCATAAACATTACCCGCTGCATCTATCACATAGTTTTGACCATTCACCATGATTATTCCCGATGAAGTGAAATTTGGTAATTCCACTGAGTTGGAAGAAAACAAATCATCAAATAGCCCGCCAGTATTGGTAGATTTATTGAGTCCAAAAACGCCTTTATTTTGTAAAGTGAATGGTTTTCCAGCTGTTTGACTTTTCATTCCTTCATTCAATGCCATTGCTTTTGCTTCCAATTCGTCAGCCATTTTATAGTAAGTCAAAGCCTGTTGAATTTTCTTTTTCTGCATCATCGTTTGCAGAGCATATTGGCGGTTATAAAGTTTACTCAGATTATCATAGTAGCCATTAATGGTATTTGTACCTTGCTTATTATCCAAAGAAATCCCTTTGGTAAGAACATCATAAAATTCAGACCCGCTATTAGCCGAGTAGTTTGTCCCCATCAAATAAGCTTGCAAGTCATTTATTTTCCAGGTACTACTTATTAGGTTATTGGTGAGATTACTTTTTAAATTTTTGCTAAAAAGACTTAAATTATTCAAATCGCTATAAGCAGTATTATTAAATGACAAACGAATGTATTCATCGCTATCTCTTAAAAAATCTTCAATTTTACTTTGTGCTTCTACCAAAGCTGTTGAGTTCGCTTCATCGCCCATTGTGTTAGAATCAATGTTTTTTTGGAGTGCTAAACCTTTTTTTAAGGTAGCAACGGTGTTTTTCAATTCAATTAATCGTTGAATTGCCGTTGGGTCAATAATTGGAATTTGGGCAAAACCAATTTTTCCAATCAATAGGAATGAAATTAAAATGCGTGTTTTCATAAGACTCTGTTTAAATTATTGTTGAATAAATACTCTGTAACCTTCTTCTAAGGTGATTTCGCCAATATGCTTCTGTACACCACCGTAGCGAATACTCTTAGAAATTCCATTTATTACGCCAACTCCTGTTGATAGAGCTGCACCTGCTGTACCGCCAATTTGTGGAATGTTATTAATAACATCATTGCTTGCTTGGTCAATGCCCGAATTGCGTTGTTGCCGAATGTTTTGTTGTATTTCGGTTTCATTGGTAAAGGCAATGCCAGGCAATAAATCTTTATCGAAAACGATACTTTTGATACTCACTGATTGTCCATGTACTTGAACTGAGGTAAGAGCAATAGACACTCGATTTGAACCAAGTATGGCAATGCCAGTACACAGGCTATTTGGGGGAATTGTTTGTCCATCAATTATGAATGATTCCAATAATCTTATTCGCACTTGTGAGCCACTCCTGACCGTTTGGTTGCCATAAACTACTGCTTTGTAATAGCGTTTTGGTGATGTAAATTCCTTATTTGTTGTATTTTCAGCCGACTTCTTTGATGAAACTACAATGGTATTGAATCCCTCAGTTTCTGGCATGATTTCATTTTTTGAAACCTTAAAATTAATTTTATCCCTTTTGCGTTTCGTTGCGAAAACTTGCGTGCTATACTTTGGTTTTACATCCCTAACATCATTTTTCTCTATAATCTTGATAGAATCTTGTTTTGTAACAGCAACCTTCTGCACTCCATTAGGTTGTGTTTTTTTATAAACATCTGACATCGAAAATTGCACAGGTTGAGCGGTATCAGCTTGCATTTGTTTAGTTACATCGGTTTGATTATTGGCTTGGTTAGCCGTACCCACCCTATCAGTTTTTGTTTGAGCTTCCTCTTGTGCTTTATTTTCTTTTGCTAAATCAGGCGTTTCCCCGCCTTTGAAATCTGCTTGCTCGCCTGTTTTTGATTGTAAGTCATTTTTAACTGCTTGCAATACAATATATGAGCTAATTGTCAATAGTAAAATCAACAATACAACCCAGTTTTTTTTCAAGAAAACTTTGACTCTCACAAATCCACTCGTTACTGGTTGGGGAAGGATTTCTCCTTCCTTTTGAGGTTCTTTTTCCTCTAATCTATTGGCTGAAGACATATTTTTATAATTCGTTTTGAAATGGATAGTTTTGAAAATTTTGACCAACTAAAAAAGCTCCGCCCGAAGGATTTTCTTGAATGGAATCTCAATTATTATGCTTCGTAAACCTGCCTTTTCTCTAAAAATTACTTGCAAAAAGCCGTCTTCGGTGGTAGAATACAGCGGTAAAGCATACAAATACTCATTACTTTTACCCGATTCGGTGAGTAACTTTTCGACTTTTGTCAACGGTTCAACTTCCTGCAAACCACCATTCAACGTATTACTCCTTTTGGTTGTCCGTTTACGTTTTTCGATATAAGCAAAACTTACGTAGTCTAAATCATAGATAATACTACTCTGATTGTGTAGCGAAAACCTCAAAAAGGTTGCTTCATTATCATTGTACAAATTCAGTAGATTAAGTTCAATTTGTTGCTTTTTAGCTTCAATTTTGACATTTCTTGGTAGCCTTGCTATGCGTTTGAGCTTATTTTCTATCGGCTTTTGCTCGGTATTCTCTACAATTTCCACTTTGGGTAATTGTTTTTTTCGGAAATCATAAAAAGCCTGCGAGTTCATTTTGAAGGCGACGTAAGCAATCAATATTTCATCACCGTGCGTTACAACAATCGTACTTCGTTTGGCTAAAGTTGTTCTGGCTCGAATGAAAAGTATATGAGGGTCGTCGGCTTTGGCTTCATATTCTTTGCTGCCCAAGTTGACTAAGCTAATCGGTTCATCAAAAATCAAATACGTCGTACTTTCTGTACTGACATAAATGGTATCGTATTTCTGCCCAACGGAATGCTGTCCGATGGCACACTGCCCGTAAATATGAAAGTTTAACAACAATAGTGCTAATGCAAGTCGCTGTCTCATGGTTTTTCGATGGCTTGATAAGTAATATAATTAAAGTTAGTAATCAACATACCAAAGGGGTTTTCATCGGAGTACAGAGCGGGTATTAAATCAAATTTTGCTCCAATCGGGTTAACGACTTCTTTACCATCATACACAATGACTTGTTGCATCAAAACCGTGCATTGGTAAGGAATGATGTTCATATTGATTGAAATACTGTCCACTTGTAGCCTTGAAAAACTGTTGTATTTGACGTGATTTTCCAAGACTTTTTCCGCATTGAAACCTCTAACAATTGCTTGACCATCTTTGGCGGTGATGAGTGTGAGTGCGGCATTGAGCCGTTCTCGGTAGTTTTCGGCATTATTTTCAAACAATAGTTCAGTAAAGGTTTCAATCAAACCACGTGCTTGATAGACATTTCTACTATCGGAGCTACTTTCTAAATTAGCTGAAAATAAACTTTTACCAGAGCGAACATATACCTTTTGGTCGGCATCTTTGCTGACTTGCCATTGCCAAACTACCCAAAAAACATTGCTAAAAACCAATGCTCCAATTGAGAAAAGCATCAAGTTGTAAAGCCGATTCGTCACTTTGTTGATGTTACCAGAACTAACTCCTTTTTCAAATAAATTCTTCATGATTTGTTTCGTTTAGCTGAATTTCCATTCAATTTATCTTTCATTGTAGCATACCCACGTTGGGCAAAATTTGATACTTTACTGCCAATCGAACTCGCATTTTTGTTCATAAAACCACTGGCGGCATAAGCTACTCCACCCATCGTTCCGCCCATACGAGACATGATGCCCGATGCTGCCGCATGGCCAATATAAAGACTAGTAAGAAGTGGCACACTGATATACATAATGATGATTGCAAGATTTAATACCACTAAATCAATCATGGCATCGGCGGGGTCAGGTTGATAGCTTTTGAAGAAAAACACCATGAAATTATCTAAAATAGCTAATGTCAATGACCAAAATAGTACATTGAGTAAATTTTTGAGCCAATGCCCAAACGAACCACCAAAGCCTGGAATCGTAGCCAACATTGCAGCAAAAATCCCTGCTACGTACATAAATGATACTAACATGACTTGCATTTTTCCTATCAGTAAGCGAACGAATAGCGATAAACCTTCTTGGATTTTGCTCATCAACCAAGCCACGAAACTTGAAAAATCATCGTAGGGCAAAGTTCCGAGAATGCCCAAAGAGGTTTCGTGGGTTTGGGTAATATCGCCAGTAGTAATTTTGCCCAAAGCATTCAAAATATCTTTTTTTGCCTCAAATAAATTACTGATATTATCTGCCGTCCAAATAATTGAAGTAGCCAATTCATTGTAGAAACTAATGAAGAAAATGAAGCCCAGCACCCGAAGAACTGCCATTAAATCCCAAGCTTTTTGAAAAACAATGACTTGAGTAATCATCCAAAAAACTTGGATTGCCAGCATAGAAAATGCTATGCTCAAACAAGTGCCAGAAGCGGTACTTACCAAAACTTTGGCAGCTCCCAATGCTCCTTGAAAAGTACCATTTTCCATGATACCAGGATTTGAAAAAATTAGAATCATAATATTTTTCTTTTACGTATTAAAATGATTTTACAAATGAAAATTGTTAATTACAATGAATCCTTAGCTTTCCAATCCGAGCTTTGATTTGTCTTTTGCTCTATCCATCGGTTTAAAGCCAGTGTAATATTCTCCCCATTTTCACCCGCTAAGTTTCTGATATAATTGCGGTCGTCAGGAAAACTAGTAATCAAACCAGCAATATAAAGTGGTACTTCTACTCGATAGACTTTGGCAAATTCTCCTTGTTTGACAAATATTTCTCGCCACTTTTCTGATTTTCGGAGCGATTTAGCTAAATCTTCTTGGTGTTCGGTTAAGCCCATGTATTCGCACAAGCCTTTCAAAACATCGCTGTCTTCATGGTTCAAAATAATAATCGTTGAGCTATTGGCTTTTACAATTTCACCAATACCCGATTTTTTGATTTCATTGATACCTTGTGTAATAATGCCAATAACTCCCTTGATTTTCCGAATGGTTCGGTACATATTTTCAATAAAATTGCCCAAACCGCTCAACATACTCCATGCTTCGTCAATGTAAATGCGTCGAATATCATTGGGATATTTGGCTAAAATATCGGCAGCCAATTCGCTTATCATCATTCCCACGATGGGGTAAAGCGTAGGATTTTCTTTGATTTTAGCTAAATCAAAACAAATGAGTGGAAAAGCGGAAACGTCGTCTAAGGTTTCGGCATTGAGAATTTCACCGTATAAACCACCTTTAGCAAATTGTTTGAGCGTAATAATGAGTTTATTGAAATCAAAAAAACGTTGCCGCCTTTCATAATCAAGGTATTCAAATGATTTTGGGTCGGCAATTCCTTTCTCTCGATACGCTAAAACGTATTCATAAAAGCCATCAATGCTTGGTACACCCAGTAAAGTTTCATTGTAGGCATCATAATAGCCTACGATTAACTCACCCAAGATTGCCAATTCGGCAGGTTCTAATTTTCTATCCGTTCCGAGCCAAATTGTGGCAATCAGACTGATTAAAAAGGTTGGTTTTAATTCATTGTCCTTAGATTTTAGGTCATAAATGCCATTATTACTGCGATGAATCAAGAAAGGATTGTACTTGAGTGGTTCACTGGGATTGTATTCATAATACAGACTTTTACGATTACCAAAGAAAATAGTTTTGTAAGTACCGCCCACATCAATAATGATTTGTCTTTCACCTCTTTCTTGTCTTTGAATAATCATATAACCAATAGTATAACTTTTACCCGAACCTGTTGGGCCGATAACCATAAAATTATTGCCATTCAATTTGGGCGAATAAAAATCAGCATATACGGGTGAACCGTATCTATCGCAAAGTAATTCTCCTTTGTTTTCGCTTTGATAATTACTGATGTAATTGGCATAAATAGCGGCATTTTCATTGGTTATTTTTTCAATCCAACGGTAATTTTGATAGGAATTAGCTGGAGAATTGCAGAAAAACAATGCAGAAGTGTCGGTTTGCTCAATAAATGCACTGGCTCTAATTTTACCAAAAGCACGACCTACCAAGTCTTTGTTTTGGCTGAATTGCCTTTCACCAATGCCCCAGAAAATCACACTCACATTCATGTCGAAGAGTTTTCTACCACCTTTGGTTACTTCGTCAATGTGTTCTCGAATTTCTTCACTTTGGGTATCGTGGGCTTGGGAAGACAAAAAGCCTAAATTATTAGTCCAACGAGCTTTACTTTCGAGGCTACGAATGGCGGGTTCGGTATCCAGAGATTTCCAAGTGATAGAAAGAATATGTTCAAGCTCCAGTTCATTACCCAAAGGCAGAATTGTTGGTGTAATAACTCCCTGTTCGTTCTTATGGTCGTAGAAAATCTCTTTAGCTTGTCCATCCATCGTGGCAATGCCAACCAGTTTTTGTCCGATTTGTAAACAATCTCGGTGCGGTTGAAACCCATTGTTAATGAATTTTTGAGGTTCATCAAATTTGAGGTTGAAATATTGCAAAACCACACTTTTGAGCATTTCTTTGTTCAATCGAGCGTAGCTGATATTGTTTTGCGTAACCTTTGAAATAAAGGCATTTGCTATGCGTTCGAGCTGTTCCTTTACCTTTTCAATACTTTTAAATGGATTAGCAACATACGCCATTCCCTTTCTGACGTACAAATTATTGACAGGACTCTTTTCTTTAATATCAGCCGTTCCGTAGGAAATAAACAAGTATTGTTGGTGCTGTTGGATAGGTCTTTGTAGATAATTCATCAAAATTTTGTACTCGTACAAGGATTTGTTTTGCAGCTCTGCATCATAAGGCAAATAGTGATAAAATCCCAATAATTGCACCGTAACATCGGGCGGTAGGTCAGCCAATGCAGCAGTAAAACTCTCTCCAATTTTATTGTATTCGCCCGAACTGAGTTTTTCAGTTTCAATGCAATTAATAAGAAAACCAATACCTACCCGACCATCTTTGAAGATGATTTGCCCCTGTCCATCAGGATTTTCCTCCATTGCCCAAATCGGAAATAAGTCTTCAAAATTGGCTTTTCTGATAATATTTAGTTGCATAATAGTACTTTGGGTTGTTGTACATCAATCAAATTGGTTTGCATGAATTGCCACGAAATTTCACTTCTTAAAAACGAAGGGTGTTTCTTTTTAGAAGTTCGTTTGAGCAGGAATAAAATCAAAATAAGACTGACCAAACTAAGTAAATAATAGTAAGGTGAGATATTGAACAAGGAACGCAGTACACTCATTAAGATACACGAACTAATCCAAAGCACTAGAGAAAGACCTAAATCTGAGGCATCAATCCCTTGTATTTTGATGGAATTTTCTAAAGATTTTCTGATTTCCATAATGACTATCTAACGATATTAGGGTCAATTTTTCCACTTCCACCAAATGAGCTTTGAATATCTCCGATAATCATCGAGAAACCATACCAAATGGCTACACCAACAATTATATAAATCAATCTTTGGTGCTTGTTGGGAGCATCAGCAATATACCCCAATACTGCATAAATGAGTCCGAAAACCAATGCCGCAGGAAACAGAATATTGATGACATCAATGAATTTCTTCACAATACTTTGAGCTCCCGCCGCCGATTGAGCGAAGGTCTCTACCGGTAAAATACTCAAAAGTGCGAAGGCAAACATGAGGGTTGAGATAGGTAAAAAGTTGAGTTGTTTTTTCATTGTTGTTTTTTTATTTAAAGAGTAAAAGTATTTTCAGCTTTAGCCCTACGGTGTTTGGTTTGGTTAATTTTATTTTTCAAATTCTTCATTTCATCGACTTCTAAAGTTGCACTGTTATGCAAGGAGGGTAAGATTACACCGATTTTATTTTTTTGAGTATTTTCAATAGGCTCAATTTTTTCTTCCCCTTCCGTTTTGTTCAATATTCTTTTCAAGCGTTCCGTTTCTATCAAGCAAGATTTATTGAAGTCTGTCCAATCTCGCACATCGAACTGAGGTTCATCTTTGAATTTATCAAAACTCATATCGGGGAACTTATTTCTCCGAAAGTCATTATTTAGATAAGCCGAAAACACGCAATAGGCAATACCCACCAATGAACAGTAGGCGATTATTGCCAAGAATCCTTCTGTATTTCCTACTTCTTTTGGTTGACCATTATTAAAAACTGCTTCCGATTTAATTAAGCTAAAAAGCATTTCATAAGTATTAAGAAACAGGCTTACAAAAAGTATCAATAGCAAGATTTTTACTTGGTGTTTCAATACTATTTTTGAGATAATTTTCATTATAGAATTTTAATATATTTGTATATGAAAATTAAATAACATACTTTAATACGATTTCTAAGAAACAAATGTATTAAATTATTTTCAATAACAAATTATAATACATATTTAAAAGAATAATTTAAACTATTTTAATTTAAAAATGATGGAAAATGCAACGATTAGTGCCGCAGAAAAAATTCGCCAAGCTAAATTTGAAATCAATTTGTCTGACTATGCCCAAAGTGTATATTCCTGCGAAACTGAGCCACCGATTGTAGGGAAAGTGAGCCACATG
>JAFEIL010000271.1 GCA_017495105.1 Emticicia sp.
GTCATTTACTGAAACGCACCATGTTTGGGTCTAGCCCTGATGACATTGCCTATTTTCAGAAAAAGACAGTCAGCCAAACAATTGATGAACTTTTGGCTACACCCGCTCCAGTTGAGCCACCCCTTAATTATTATGATACAGCTGACTATAAAGACCCACAAGGCATCAAATTTGGTGAAACTTGGGTCAATGCAATTTATGGTGATGGAACTGTAAACTCACGACGAAGAGCCTCGTATAAATATTGGTGGGCCATTCAAATGGCGACACAAAAACGTAATATTAACGAAAAAATGGTGCTTTTTTGGCATAACCATTTTGCTACTGAAATCAATGATGTAGATGATGCTCGTTTTGTGTATGTGCACAATACAGTACTCAGAAAATATACGATGGGTAATTTTAAGGATTTTGTTAGACAAATTACCCTTGACCCTGCCATGCTTCGTTATTTGAATGGCAGACTCAATACTAAAAACGCTCCTGATGAAAATTATGGCCGTGAATTGCAAGAACTTTTCACACTTGGCAAAGGCAGTGGCTCAAAATATACCGAAGACGATGTAAAAGCCGCCGCTCGTGTTCTTACTGGTTTTAATATCAATAATGACAGAATTGTTTATACTTTTAATATTAACAACCATGACACAGCAGATAAGAAATTCTCTGCTTTTTACAATAATACAGTCATAAAGGGAACAAATACCGCAGCAGGTGCGGAAAAAGAATTGGACGATTTGCTCACCATGATTTTTTCGGTGGATGAAGTAAGTAAGTTTATTTGTCGAAAACTCTACCAATATTTTGTCTATTATGACATCACTCCAACCGTAGAAAAGGATATTATTGAACCTCTGGCAAAGATTTTTAGAGATAATAAATATGAAATAAAGCCTGTATTGGCCGCTCTTCTAAAAAGTCAGCATTTTTTCGATGCCAATGTTTATGGGTCGATGATAAAAAGTCCACTTGATTTGGTAATAGGAACTCTCCGAGAATTTAATGTGGCATTTCCTTCACCAAAAGAATTTTTACAAGAATATTATAATTTGTTTGGCGAAGTGGTACGACAAGGACAAGTTATGCAGCAAGATATCGGTGACCCACCAAGTGTAGCAGGGTGGTCAGCTTACTATCAAGCTCCAATGTATTATGGAATGTGGGTAAATTCAGATACTTACCCTAAACGTAATCAATATACTGATACATTTATAAATTCTGGATTTACAAAAAACAATAAGAAAATCCAACTTGATGTAGTTGCTTTTGCAAAAAAAATGCCTACACCAAACGAACCAAATAAATTAATCAGTGACTCGCTCGAAATTTTATATAAAGTCCCTGTTTCAACGGAACTTGTACAGCAATTGAAAAAGGATATACTTTTGAGTGGGCAATCTACAGATTATTACTGGACAGAACTTTGGGATACGATGATTAGTAAACCAAATGACACCAATACACTCAATATGGTGACGACTCGCCTTCGAAATTTATATAAATATTTGATGGCTTTACCTGAGTACCAATTGAGTTAATCAACCTGCAAATAAAACAACCCTTTAAAAATACATTGGGATTCTATGAAACGTAGAGATTTTATACAAAATACATTTGCGGGTGTGGTTATGCCTGCTTTATTGAATGGATTATCGTTCAAGGCATTTGGTAATGTTGATGATGCCGCCATTGGCGATGAAAATATACTAGTTGTTGTTCAATTGTCTGGAGGGAATGATGGCCTAAATACAGTTATTCCGATTGATAAATATGGACTTTATCAGAATGCAAGATCAAACATTGCAATACCAAAAGAAAAACTTTTGACCATTCCTCAAACTGATACACTCGGCCTAAATCCAGGAATGACAGCCTTCCAGACGATGTTTAAAGAAGGAAAAGCGGCATTGATACAAAGTGTTGGTTATCCAAATCCAAATTTCTCTCATTTCAGAGCAACTGATATTTGGAATACAGCTTCTGACTCAAATATTTTTGTTAACAATGGTTGGACTGGAAGATATTTGGCTGTTGAAAATTCTAATTTTCCGACGGGTTACCCAAATGCAAAATACCCAGACCCATTAGCAATTCAGATTGGATCGGTGGTAAATACGTCCTTACAGGGGCCAATTCAATCAATGGGAATGGCTATTTCAAATCCATCAAGTTTTTATAATTTAATATCAAACAAAGTAGAGTCAACACCCAACACGCTGGCAGGAAAAGAGTTGAAATTTTTGCGAGAAGTGGCAAATCAGACAAATCTTTATGCTAATTCAATTAAATCGGCGGCTGCAAAAGTTACTAAGCAAGCAACGTATCCAAATACAGGTTTGGCAAATCAACTTAAAATTGTAGCTCAGTTGATTGGGGGAGGTTTAAAAACAAAAGTATATTATGTTAGTATGGGAGGATTTGATACCCACAGTGCTCAAGTAAATACAAGTGACACTGCAACAGGCACTCATACTAATCTTTGGAAAACAGTGAGTGATGCAATTAAGGCTTTTTCGGATGATTTGACTGGATTGGGTGTATCGAAAAAAGTATTGGGCTTAACTTACTCGGAATTTGGGCGAAGAGTAAAATCTAATGCTAGTGTCGGAACTGACCACGGTGCGGCTGCCCCAATGTTTATGTTTGGCGATTTGGTTAACCCAATTGTACTCGGTAAATCACCTGATATTGCGGCTTCGCCAACTACCAACGATAATCTTACTATGCAATATGATTTTCGTTCGGTTTATGCCTCGATTCTTACTCAGTGGTTTTGTCTTGATCAATCTTTTGTGGATGATGTATTGCTAAAAGATTTTCAACCTTTACCACTTGTTCAAGTGCAAGCCTGTGGCAAAATTACTGCTAATGAACCGATTACATTAAATGAAGATCTAATCAGTAATTACCCAAATCCATTTTCTGATTCAACGACGCTAACATTTACTTCAAAGGGCGGCCATACGATGATTCAAATTTTTGATAATATAGGAAGAGTGATTTCCGTGCCAGTTGATGGTGAATATGATGCAGGAAAACACGAAGTAGTGATTGACACAAGGAATTTTAACAGCGGGATGTATTTTGCTCGTTTACAGAATGGAGAAATACAGCAAGTGAGACGAATGTCTAAATAAAATATAAAGAGACGTTGCTTTAATTTCAAAATGGCAACGTCTCAATTAAATCATTATTCGATACAACTTAAAATAACTTCACAAGAAAATCTTATTTGATCTTCAGTAATGACCAAAGGTGGTGCAATTCGCATTGAATTATCACAATATAAGAACCAATCTGTAATTACACCTTTTTCGATAGCACGGTCGATGATTGGTTTTAAAACCTCAAAACTTTCAAATTCTACGGCTAACATCAATCCTTTTCCCCTAACCTCTTTGATTTTTGGGTGAACCAACAATTTTTTAAATAATTTGGACTTCTGCTCGATGAAATTACAATCTATCAAACAACAATTTGAATGAATACATCCAAACTTACAATTTTTGGGGTCGTACAGCATATTTTCATCAAAAATTGCATTTAATGTTGCCAAAGATGCAGCACAACTAACTGGATGCCCTCCAAATGTTGTAATATGTCCTAAGATTGGATTATCTTTAAAAACACCCATAATTTCGTGCGAAGCTATAAATGCTCCTATTGGCATTCCTCCGCCCATTCCTTTGGCACAAAGCAAAATGTCAGGTTTGACATCATAATGTTCAAAAGCCCAAAACTTACCCGTACGCCCAAAACCCGACTGAATTTCATCAAAAACCAATAAAGCCCCAACTTCATCACAACGAATTCGTAGAGCATTCATGTAGTTATAATCAGCCTCACGCACCCCCGACTCTCCTCCAATTGGTTCGAAGAAAACTGCAGCGGTTTTGTCAGTTATTTTTTCTAAATCTCTAAAATTATTTCTTTCAATTTTATCAATAGAAGAAAGCAATGGTCGAAAATTGCGTTTAAAATGCTCTTCACCAAGCGATAAGGCACCTTGCGTAGAGCCATGATAAGCTTTGGTGCAAGCAGCAATATTTATACGTCGAGTATAACGTTTTGCAAGTTTCATTGCACCTTCCACAGCTTCTGTCCCCGAATTTGTGAAATACACATTATCTAAACCTGTGCCAGTTAAAGTCTTACATACAGCTTCGGCCAAATGTACTTGCGGCGACTGCACATATTCTCCATATACCATCAAGTGCATGTAGCTATCCACTTGATTTTTTATAGCCTCCACCACCTTTGGATGGCGATGCCCAACATTACTCACAGCAATACCAGAAATTAAATCTATGTATTTTTTCGTATCGCTATATAAATAAACTCCCTCCGCTTTATGAATTTCGAGGGAAAGTGGAAAATCGGAAGTCTGAGCGATATTTTGAAGGAAAAGTTGACGATTTGTCATAAATCAATACTATTTTTTTACAAAGTTGGCATAAAAAAAACTCGCAAGCAAAGCACACGAGTTTTAAGTACTAACCTATTATTTATGAGTCATTAATTACTCCGAAACTAAAATTAAATTACATTCAATCTCCACCTCCAATCATTTAATAAAAAATGAAAACTATTTTAAAACTTTTTACTTTCATTAACTATATGCTACACGAAAATAACGGATAAAATGTAAGCTAGATTACACATGAGACAAAATGCCAAAATTATGCGACTATACTTATTTACTACCAATTCTACGCAATAATTCATCAGAAAATTGTTCACTGACAGGTATAAGATGGGTTCCAATACTTATCTTAAGGTTTCTGATAGATTCAATTTTATTTAAAGACACAATATAGGATTTATGTACACGCATAAAAGGCATGGTCGCAAATTTTTCTTCGACGCTCTTCATTGTCATGCGGGTAATTATTGGCCTAGGTTGCGTGCTTACATAAATTTTTATGTAATCTTTCAAGCCTTCAATGTACAAAATATCGGCATATTTGATTTTCACTAAAGAATATTCAGCATTGACAAAGAAATGTTCTTCTTGTAAAACTTTTGGTGTGTGAGCATTTTCTTTCAATAAAAATAACTCATTTGCTCGATTACAGGCTTTCAAAAAACGCTCAAAAGAAACTGGTTTGAGTAAATAATCAATTACATTAAGGTCGAAACCGTCAAGTGCAAATTGGTCGTAGGCTGTAATGAAAATTATCATTGGATTTGATACCATACTCTTCACAAACTGAACGCCAGTGATACCAGGCATTTGGATATCCAAGAAAATCAAATCAATATTTCGGTTCTCTGCTTTTTCTTTCTGAATTAGATCAATCGCTTCAAAAGCATTTTTACACCTTCCAACAAATTCAAGGTAAGGCACTTGCTTGATATTATCTTCTAATAAATCAAGGGCTAAAGGTTCATCATCAACCGCAATACAACGCATATTTATAAAAGCGAAACCGCCCGTTTTGATTAATAATAGGTTTTTATGAATCTAAATGTACTATCTAAAGCAAATTATTTGAAATTAAGTTTCAGATCGGTAATATAAAGATTTTGGGACTCGTTTACATTCAAAACATATTGTTGTGGATAAAGTAATTCTAAACGACGCTTTACATTATTTAAGCCAATACCCGAAGCACCATCTTTTGCTTCTTTTTTATCGGTACTAAATTTATTTGTCACTTTAAAACTCAACTCTGCACTGGTTGTTTCCAATTCTACTTTAATAAATGGGTCATCTATCAAGCCAATACCATGCTTAAATGCGTTTTCGACAAAAGGAATCAATAACATTGGCTCTATACTTTTACTGGTATCAGTTGATTTTACAACAAAATCAATGTTTACATAATCACCAAATCTAACTTTTTGTAGGTCGATATAGTTTGAAAGATATTTGATTTCATTTTCGAGCGAAATACGTTTGTCATCCTTTTCATAAAGCATGTATCTAAGTAAATCTGCCATTTTCAACAAGACTGGTTCAACCAAATCAGATTTTTTTCGATTGAGAGAAACCAAGCTATTCATCAAATTGAACATAAAATGAGGTGAAATCTGAGACCGCAAAAATGACAATTCTGATTTCAAACGCTCATTTTCATTCTCTCGCTGAATCTCTTGCTGACGTTGATAATCGGAAAAGAAACAATAGGATGCACTTATTCCAAAAACATATAAATACTGAATGAAGGCATTTACATAAAATAAACTTTTATTGATGTCACTTCCCACGAAGAAGATACGAACAAAATAACGTCCCCACAATAACACTAAAATTATGGCAATTAGACTCAAAAAATACCTAATAGGCTTTTTCTTATATATTTTGGGGAATAAAACAGCCGAATTTAAGTAGAATAAAATAATTGAAGAAATTGAAACATACATCCAATAAGTTGTGTTGGTGTATGGATTTACCCTTGTTCTTGATGAGTCATTCTGAAAGGCATTGAGTAAAGGTAATGCCGTGTATCCTATCCACATAATAATGTGTAAAAACACATAAAGAAATCGATTTTTAAACATTGTTGATGTTAAACTATAGTATAAGTTAGTAAGTGATTAGTACAATGATAAAAAATATTGACAAAATTCAAATTTTTATACGATAAACCATTTGGAATTTGAGACTTAGTAAGGCTATTAAGCGACAAAAGCCTTCATCGAAAAATGAAGACTTTTGTAATTATAAGAGATTATACATTTTTATCTTCAACAAATCTAACACTTATGGCTGCTAGTAGAAAACAAACACCTCCACCAACAACCGCAAATATAGCTTGATTATTATAAAAGTTTTTGACAATTGGACCACCAATGATTCCATTAATAATTTGTGGGATTGTGATAAAAAAGTTAAAGATTCCCATGTAAATACCCATTTTCTTAGCTGGGATTGAACCTGCCAAAATTGCATAAGGCATGGCTAAAATACTTGCCCAAGCAAAACCAACACCAATCATTGGCAGTATCAGCCAATGATAATCTGTGATAAAATAAATAGAAATCAAACTCAAACCTCCAGCAATTAAAGAGTATGCATGTGTATTTTTTCGACCATATTTTGTAGCAATTTTTGGTAAAAAGAAAGCATAAACGGCCGAAACCGCATTATAAACACCAAAAATTACTCCAACCCAGTTTCCAGCATCATTGTACTGCTCCGAACTTGAATCTGTTAAAGGAAGCTTATAAATATGCTGTGCGATGGCAGGCGTCATAAAAACCCACATTGAAAATAGCCCAAACCAAGAGAAAAACTGAACTAAACCCAATTGTTTCATGGTCGTTGGCATATTGCCAAAATCTTTGAAAATATCTAAGAAACTCCCTTTTTCACCATTATTTTCTTCTTCCCCCTCAAACTCAGCCTGCTCTTTTGGAGAATATTCGGGTGTTTTAATGATTGTCCAAATAATACATGAAAGCAGCGAAACCGCACCAATAATAAATGATAAAACTAGACTGAATGGGATTTTTCCTGCTTCAGTTGTTTTTTCAAATCCAAACCATTCGGTCAGAACATAAGGCAACCACGAACCGATAACCGCACCAATACCAATTAAAACGGTCTGAATAGAAAAGCCGAGGGTTTGTTGTGAGGTGTTAAGTTTATCTGCAACTAATGCCCTAAATGGCTCCATTGCAACATTAAAAGAAGCATCCATTATCATCAGAAAACCAGCTCCAACCCATAAAGCAGGTAAAAAACTTACAAACAAATCAGCATTTGGCATGAGAATCAAACCGATAGACGCCAAAATAGCTCCAGCTAAGAAAAAAGGTCTTCTTCTACCCAACTTTGTCCAAGTTTTATCGCTATAATGTCCAATAATTGGCTGAATGACCATTCCTGTAAATGGTGCTACCAACCAAAACCAAGAAAGATGCTCTACATCTGCACCAAAAGATTGTAAAATACGACTAGCATTGGCGTTTTGGAGGGCAAATCCCATCTGAATTCCCATAAAACCAATGCTCATATTCCAAATTTGCCAAAAATTTAAAAGCGGTTTATTTTTTTTTGTCATCATATTGAATGTAAGGTTAAAGTTGAATATTAAGGTTTTTATTTTATCTCTAAAACGGTAACACTATTAGCTGGTAAAGTTATTCGAATTGCTTCTGTGGTTGAAATTAATTTTGTCTGATGATTAATCTCAGTTGAATTCATATTTTTATCAAATATCGCTTTTACAGAATAACTTACAGGTTCGTTCCTGTTTATATTCATCACATCCCAAGCTCCTTGTGGAATAAGAACCCCTGTATCGTAAGATTTTTCTAGGTCAAAATTGCAAATAAATAATAATCGAGAGTCGCTGCTTTTTTGATAATCTGTAAATCTAAGATAACTATATATTTTTTTGTCGTTATAATTGACAGTTTGTCCATTTCCGTTGACATATTGCAAATCATAGAATTGGCCATTTTTTACAGCTTCATTTTCAATTGTAAATTTCAAAATTTCAGAATATATTTTACGCAGAGATTTTTGTTCTTCTGATAATTTTCCGCCATCATATTGATGATTATTTACCCAATTCTGAAATTCTGATACTCCCCAATAATCAAACATAGTTGTGCGACCATCATTTTTACTAAATCCTTCAGCTACGGTTGGCTTTACACCCACTTCTTGACCGAAATAAAGCATAACTGGCCCAGTATGCAAAGTAGCACTCAAGACCATTGAAGCAATAGCTTTAAAAGGGTCGTTGGCGAAATATTGAGAAGCGATGCGTTGTTCGTCGTGATTTTCAAGGAAGCGAAGCATACGATTTGAGAAATCACCCGATTCATTTTGCCAAACACGAGAAATATCATTGGCGTCGCCATGCCCTTCCATTAATCTACGAAGTGCATCGTAAAGGCCAACTTTATCATACAAATAATCAAATTTCCCTTCAAAAAGATATTGTCGATAAGTTTGAGGATTGTATATTTCTGCAATAAAAATAATATCTGGATTCACTTTTTTGATTTCTGGAATAACCCAACCCCAAAATTCAAAAGGAACCATTTCAGCCATGTCACACCTAAAACCATCAACGCCTTTTTTTGTCCAATAAGTCAAAATATCACGCATTTTCAACCATGTGCTTGGAATCGGCTCGAAATTTTTACTTCGATTATTGAGATAATCTATGCCATAATTAAGCTTTATTGTCTCAAACCAATCGTTAATGCTCGGATTTGCCGAAAAAACATCATTTCCAGTAGCCTTTGCTGGATTTTCGATGTAGTTTTCTTTTGGTAAAACAGGAGGATTTGCCTCACTTGGTACAACAAACATTTGGTCCTTTATGTAATAGAAATTATTGTTTGGGTCAAAAGTTTTGGTTTTATCATCTTCTTCACCAAAATCTTTGATTCCTTTAGGTTTTTTGTCAGAATGATAACTTCTAGCAACGTGATTCGGAACACAATCAATGATTACTTTCAAGCCATTTGTATGGCTACGTTTCACCAAAGCTTCAAATTCTTTCATTCGATTTTTCACATCAACGGCCAAATCTGGGTCAACATCATAAAAATCTTTGATTGCATAAGGTGAACCCGCAATTCCCTTTACAACCAACGGATTATCTTGCGAAATACCTGACTTTGAATTATCAGTCATTGTTGCATGTTCAATAATTCCAGTAAACCATACATGCGAAACGCCAAATTTTTTCAATTCTTGCAAAGCACTTTCATTGATGTCATTAAACTTGCCACATCCATTCTCTTCAATTGAGCCATAAAATTTGTTGGTTGTATTAAGATTCCCGAAAAGACGTGTGTAAATTTGATAAACTACTAATTTGTCTGTTGTAGGTGAGGTAGTTTTTTTTGGGGTCATTTCTGTCGTTTTTTGAGCTAATGTAAAATGGCTTATTGCCAAAAGGACAATCGCAATTGTTTTATTCATTTTACCTAAGGTTAAAGTTAGTTTCAAATCTAAACAGTATTTTTTTATGAAAAAATAGTTTGTTTGTGTTATTTTGCCTTTGAAACGAATACTTTAACTCTTATGAAAACAACTAAACGCTTACTCCTTCTTGTTTTTGTACAATTAGGTACTTTTTACTATGCCTTCGCACAAAAACCTGATATTCAACGCATTAACCCAACAAACTGGTGGGTTGGAATGAAAAACCCATACCTTCAAATATTAGTTTATGGCAAAAACATTGGCACTGCTAATGTTAGTTTAAAGCCTTACCTTGGTGTAAAATTGAAGAAAATACAAACAGTTGAAAATCCGAATTATATTTTTGTTGATTTAGATATCTCTAAAAATGCCAAGCCTGGAAATCTTCAATTGATTTTCAATATTGGTTCAGAATCCTCAACCGTTAACTACGAAATACGCCAGCGTACTGCCAAACCTCAGGCAGTAACACAAGCGGATGTTGTCTATTTACTAATGCCCGATCGCTTTGCAAATGGAGATGAATCGAACGATAAATACGACGACATGAATGATACCCAAGCCGACCGTAAAAGTCCTTGGTTGCGACATGGTGGAGACTTACAAGGTATCATTGACCATCTTGATTATTTCAATGAATTGGGAGTAACCGCACTTTGGTTAACTCCAATAATTGAGAACAATACCCATCAAACAAACGAGGGTGGAACCTTGCGTAGTTCTTATCATGGTTATCATTTTACAGACCATTATCAAATCGATCGTCGTTTTGGGGGAAATGTTGGATACAAAAAGCTAATCAATGAAGCTCATAAAAAAGGCATTAAGATAGTTCAAGATGCTGTTTATAATCACGTCGGCGAGGATGCTTGGTTGGTCAAAGACCTTCCTGCTAAAAACTGGCTACATAATTGGGATAAATACACAAACACTTCTTATAAAGATCAACCTTTGATTGACGTAAATGGCTCTAAATTTGATAAAAAAGTAACTGAAGAAGGCTGGTTTACCTCTTTTTTGCCTGATTTGAATCAAAAAGAACCCTTGTTAGCCAATTTTTTAATACAACACGCACTCTGGACGATTGAGTATTTCAATATTGATGCATGGAGAATAGATACCTATATTTATAACGACATGGAATTTATGAATCGCTGTAACAAGGCAATTATTGACGAACACCCAAATATGCTTTTGTTTGGAGAATCTGCTGTAAATACTGTGATGAGTCAAGCGTATTTTACAAAAAATAATCTCAATATTCCGTTTAAATGTAACCTACCTTCAAGTTGTGATTTTCAAGTTCAAGGAGCAATCAATGCTGCCTTGAAAGAAAATTTCGGTTGGAATGAAGGAGTAAACCGACTTTACACAACACTTGCACAAGACCTTGTATATCAAAACCCAGAAAAACTTGTACCATTCGTAGAAAATCATGATAACGACCGATATTTCTCTGTAATTGGTGAAGATTTTAATAAATATAAGTTAGGTTTGATTTGGCTATACACCATTCGTGGCTTTCCACAGATGTATTATGGCACTGAGTTTCTGATGAAAAACTTCAAAAATCCAACTGATGCTGAAGTAAGAAAAGATTTTCCAGGTGGCTTCAAAGGTGATGTTGAGAATAAATTTTTAGCATCTGGAAGAAATGCACAAGAAAATGAAGCGTTTGAATTTAATAAAAAATTATTGAATTATCGCAAGAATTCAGACGCATTAACCAATGGTAAATTCATGCAATTCGTACCTTTTGATGGTGGAATTTACGTGTATTTTAGATATACAGATACACAAACCGTTATGGTCATCAGTAACACTAAAAATACTGAAACAGTTGTGCCTACGGCAAACTTTTCAGAGATTATAAAAAGTGCCAAATCGGCCAAAAATATCATGACAGGCGAAACAATCAATGATATTTCAAATATCAAAGTACCTGCAATGACAGCTCTGATTCTAGAATTGAAATAAGGATTTTTCCAAATTGTGTTTTATAGAAATAGTAAATAAAAATAAAACAATTTAGAAAATTGTTGTAAAAAAGATATGATTAAAGGTTTTTTATTCGATTTAGACGGCGTAATAGTAGAAACAGCCATATTTCATTACCAAGCATGGCGAAAAATGGCCAACGATTTAGGTTTTGATATTTCAGAAGAATTTAATGAAGGTTTAAAAGGTATTAGCCGAATGGATTCTTTGAATTTGATTCTCGAACATGGAAATATAGTTCTGACAGAATCAGAAAAAATTGATTGGGCTACCAAAAAAAATGAGCATTATTTGACATTGGTTAGTAAAATGACTGCTAATGACATTTTGCCGGGAGTAAAAGAATTCTTTACACAAATCAAGCAAACCGATATTAAAATTGCTTTAGGCTCGGTAAGTAAGAACGCCAAAATGATTCTTGAAGGAGTTGGACTTATTATTGAATTTGATGCAATAATTGATGGCACAAAAATCACGAAGGGAAAACCAGACCCCGAAGTATTTTTGAAAGGTGCGGTAGAATTAGGACTTTCACCCGAAGAATGTTTGGTTTTTGAGGATGCCGTAGCGGGTGTAGAAGCAGGTAAAAATGCAGGAATGAAGGTCGTAGGCATTGGCAATGCCGAGGTTTTGACAAAAGCAGATATTGTTTTTGGTGGATTTGAAGGAATTGAGTTAACACAACTTTTGAGTAATTTTCAGTAACATTAAGTTTTAATAATGAGTAAACAACTTTTCATTTTAACAATTATAATTATACTCAGTCATCGAGGATTCGGTCAAAATAATTTAGGTACAGAAGATTCATGGGAAAAACTTAAAACTCTTTCCAAAGCAGAAAATAAGACGATTCTTGTATACGTTTACTCGGATTCTGACCTTAGTAGAGCTTTAGAGAAAAACGTTTTAAATTCAGAGAATTTGGCAAAATTGTCCGAAGATTTGATTTATTACAAAATTAAAATTGATAGTAAAGAATCGGAATTTTTCAAATCTTGGGGGCTAAAAAAAACACCTACAATATTTTGGGTTTCCTTTTCCCAAAATACCTATCATCAGGTGGAACCAATTGTCGATGAATTTGACCTTGAGGCAATGTACATATCTGTCAAGGAAATTTTTAATGCGAGCACTAGAAGTAGAGCCATTTTTAAAAGATTTCATGACGAACCTAATAATCCAAATGCTATAAAGGCTTACATATTAGAGTTGAAAAGAATTTCACCTGATGCTGTTTTGAAAAAGGAATTTACTCGATATCTTGAATTGATAACTGATAAAGAAAGAGAGTCTGATGAAACAATTGATTTATCGTTAAATTGTTTATATTATGCTGATAGTAAATTAATTCCGATTCATTTGCAACAGTTAAAAAGAGCCAAAAAGGACGGCAAAATATACTATGTGTATGCTCTCAAAGAAAGAATAATTTCCAGTGGCATTGAAAAAATTTCACAGGGGACAATTGAAAGTAAAAAACATATCAAAAAAAGTATTTACTATGCCGAGCAATGCAACAAAATAAGCGACAATTTTGCCAATATTAGTTTAGAGATTTTTGACATTTATTACTATTCAGCATCCCGAAATTCTAATCGACTTATGAAAGGTGCCAACGCCTATTATAAGAAAATGGAAAAAATTGATAAAAAAACATTGGCAGTTAAAGACTCAATATTTTACTCATATCTTGAAGTTCAAATTGCTAAAGATTCCAGTTTGAATGAAATTCAGAAAAAAACTCTGCGGTCGAAAAAGAACTATTTTTCAAATGCTTATGCAGCCAACTTGAATTTTATCGCTAGCAGTATTTTATTTCAACAAACCTATTTTAATAGAATAAATATTGGAATTGCTTGTGCAAAAAAAGCCATTGAATTAGCTCCAAATGCAACTCGTTTAGCTGTTTATGGGCTTTTGTGTGCAAAAAATGAAAAATATAAATCAGCCTACGAATCACTTTTGGAAGCAATTGAACTTGAATCAAGGAACCAAGATAAAATAGAATACGATATTGCACAAAAAGCATATATTGAATTTTTAAATATCCAAAAACGAATACCAGTAAATTAAAAATACTTTAACTAAAAATAAAAATTGTGGCCTTGGCCAACGAAAATACTATTAAAAATGAAAAATTATATAACACACGATGAATGGTGTATCGTAGAAAATGGTTTCCATGCTGAACATAACGAAATTACAGAAAGCTTGATGAGTTTGGGTAACGGACGAATGGGCGGACGAGGAAATTTTGAAGAGACTTATTCAGGCAAAACGCTACAAGGCAATTACGTTGCAGGGGTTTGGTTTCCAGATAAAACACGTGTTGGTTGGTGGAAAAATGGGTATCCAAATTATTTTGCAAAAGTTATCAACGCCTGTAATTGGACTGGAATTGATATAGAAATAGAAGGAGAAAACATTGATTTGAATTCCGCAAAAGTACACGAGTTTACTCGTACGCTTGACATGCGTACTGGCGTGCTAGAGCGAAATTGCACAATCGAATTAGCGAGTGGAAAAATGCTAAAAATTCATTCTATACGCTTTTTAAGTTTAATGGATGATGAATCAGGTGTTATAAAATATTCAATTACTCCGCTTAATTTTTTTGGCTCAGCAAAGGCAACTGTTTCTTTAGATGGAGATGTTTCTAATAAAGATTCCAATCACGGAGAGAAGTTTTGGAACGAAATTTCAAAAGAAACTGGTCATGGTGCAGGTTTTTTAACATTAGAAACTAAACAATCTGTATGGAATACAGTCCCCACTTTCCAAGTCTGTACAGGAATGAAGTTTGATGTTTATCAAGCTGACGAAATAGTTGACTGTCAGACATTTCCAATCAAAAAAGAAAAATATATTGCGAACGAATTCAAAATAAACCTTAAAGAAGGTGAAGAAATTTCAATCGTAAAATTTGCGGTAAATCTTTCATCTGAAAATCACTCAATTAGTGATTTAAGTGAAAATACAAAAAACTACCTTGAAAAGGTTGCTAATAAAGGTTTTGATAGAATGTTAAACGAACAAAAAGTGGCTTGGTCTAAAAAATGGGAAGGAAATGACATTCAAATTGAAGGAGATATAGCTGCCCAGCAAGCCATTCGTTTTAATATTTTCCAGCTACAACAAACTTATACAGGTGAAGATGCACGTTTAAATATCGGACCTAAAGGCTTTACCGGTGAAAAATACGGTGGTGTGACTTATTGGGACACAGAGGCTTATTGTTTACCGTTTTATTTATCAACTTCTGAACAAAAAGTTGCTCGAAATTTATTGATTTACCGCCATAATCATTTACAAAAGGCAATTGAAAATGCAGAGAAACTTGGTTTTTCTGGTGGGGCAGCTTTGTATCCAATGGTGACGATGAACGGTGAAGAATGCCACAATGAATGGGAGATTACTTTTGAAGAAATTCACCGAAATGGAGCAATCGCTTACGCAATTTTCGACTATATCCGTTATACAAACGACAAGCAATATTTAGAAGAATATGGTTTAGAAGTTTTGACAGGAATTTCAAGATTCTGGGCTCAACGTGTAAACTGGTCGGCAGAAAAAAAGAAATATGTTATGCTTGGTGTAACAGGTCCAAATGAATACGAAAACAATGTAAACAATAACTGGTACACCAATTATTTGGCAAAATGGTGTTTGAGCTATACGATTGAAAGTTTTGAAGGTTTAAAAAATACTAACCGTCATAAATTTCAAGAAATCGTAGGTAAAACTCAAATGGATTACTCTTCTGAAACCGAAAAATGGCAACATATTATTGAAAACATTTACTTTCCGTTTGATGAGCAACGCCAAGTAATTTTACAACAAGACGGATTTTTAGATAAGGAATTATTGAGCGTCGACGAGATTTCTACTCAACGTCCAATCAATCAAAAATGGTCTTGGGATAGAATTTTGCGTTCATGCTTCATCAAACAAGCTGATGTTTTGCAAGGGATGTATTTCTTTGAAGAAGACTTTTCTTTGGAAGAATTACGCAGAAACTTTGATTTTTATGAACCAATGACTGTACATGAATCATCTCTTTCACCTTGTGTTCATGTGATTCATGCTGCTAGACTAGACAAAAAAGATAAGGCTTATGAAATGTATGTTCGCACGGCTCGACTGGATTTGGACGATTATAATAACGATACTGAAGATGGCCTTCATATTACTTCAATGGCAGGAACTTGGCTTTCGGTTGTAAAAGGTTTTGGAGGAATGAGAGTTAAAAACAATACACTTTCTTTCGAGCCATTCTTGCCTGAACAATGGCAAGGGTTCTCTTTCAGAACTGGTTTTAGAGGAAACTCACTCAAAATATCTATTAGTAAAAATATTATTAAAATTGAAAATATCAACGGAAATGAGATCAAAGTTATAGTTTATGGGGATGAAATTTTAATTCCTGCTAATGACCATAAAATAGTCAATTATTAAAAAATCTAAACAGTATCCTATTTCTTCAAAAAACGCTGTCAAAATAAATATGACAGCGTTTTTTTTCAATAGACTTATTGCGAAAATCTAAAATATAATATTTCTAATTATCTGTTTAGAAAATTAACAAGAAATCCGAAAATCGGAATTTGCCGAAGAAGGGATTTTGGAATTTAACCAGAAAAAGAAACCCAATTGGGAAATAAATAGAGATTTTTGAAGATATTATCATTACGTAGAGACGTTGCATGCAACGTCTCTAC
>JAFEIL010000281.1 GCA_017495105.1 Emticicia sp.
CATTATATATAAGGATGGTGTTCTTACAAGAATCAGTAAAAAAGACATGATTTATATGTCACAACCTTGCAAGCCTACGGCAATCCAGCACTGGGTTAATTCTACCTTCGAGAAAAAAGACGATGAATTTGCTTACAATTACATTAATAGTTTTTCTAAGCTAATTACCCCAAAGAAAATTGTAAACTCTTGGCTAATTAACCAAAATCCAGCTTTTCTTCTTTTGGAAAACAACGATAAAGAAAAGATCAGATTCAGGTTCAACGAAAAATATGGTAATGTCATGTTTTCAGCCACAGAGCCAGCAAATCCAGAAGTAGCAATAGAGTTTGAAAAAGCAGTACAGTATCATTTGGATAAAATGTGCTACGAACCTTTCGAGGTTGCTTAGGCATAAATAGCGAGTTGGAGCAGTGGTAGCTCGTTGGTTTCATAATCCAAAGGTCGGTGGTTCAAATCCATCACTCGCAACAAAGTTTATTAAGGGAGGTGAACTTTAAAGTAGGAAAAGTTGAATAATAAGATTAAGTCGTCAAACTACGTGGAGATAATTTTCTCCAAGTAGTTTTCAGAACCAAAAAAGTAAATGGGTTCTGAAATCTACCAAGAGTTTGATGAGTTTTGAAAATTTAGGTTGCAAGTACCTTATTACTGCCGAAGGCTTCTTCGCTTCTTTTTTTAAAATTATCAAAATCATCATAAAATTTAAAATTATGTTATCATCAATCATTTTTTTCGTAGTAGTAATTTCTCTTGGTTTTGTAGCTGCATCATTGGCTTGGTTTAATTTCCTAAAGCCAGTATTATTTAGAGCTTTAAATCGAATACTTTTTAAGAAAAACCAAGCATGGAAAACACAAAAATATTAAAGAAACCCCGATTTACACGTAAGCAGGTTATTGGTACAGGTTTAGGATTGGTTACTGCTGGAGCTGCTTATGTGGGTGTTAGTTTTTTTAAAAAAAAGCAAAAAACACCCAAAAATGAATACGATGCTCAAAATGAGATTGGTATTTAGAACTCAAAATATTCAATTGCTGTGAATATATAAATCTAAAGGGGGAGCAATCTCCCACAATTACCCCACTCGTCTATTGGTAGGACAGGCTTTTATCTTGAATGATTAATAAAGCCAAAACGAGGTTCGATTCCTTGCTGGGGTGCAAAAGTGGCTCAGAAAACGGTAAAGATATATTGAAAACACTTGTAAATCCAAAGTTCTGGCCACTTTAAAATCTTTAATTCAAAAATACTCAATTCGTAAGCAAATGCTTGGTAAGCTCACAATATTATCGTTTAAGGCAATTGATAAACGCCTAAATTCATTCGTAGAATCACACAATAACATCAATACGACACTTTCTACTGAAATACGTATTTCTCGTAAGTCAGCCCTTAGAAACGTGGTCAATGCTTATCGCAATTACATTTACGATTTCAGAAATAACAGCAACTGGGAAACCAAAACTGATATTCCTGAAATGCCAATCAACCGTAAAATCATTTCAAAGATGGTTGGCTGTGCCGATAGAACCGCCTACAACCACATACAATTCTTAATTAATGCTGGAGTATTAATCAAGAAGTTACATGGCCGTCAGAACAACTTTGGGCTGTTTCTTAATCCGTATTTTTGGCTATCTGAGGCAGAAAGTTTGCCTAACGTAGTGATGGGTAGCAAGACAAAAGAACCTGTTTTTTCAATGGAATTATGTCGTTTTTTGCCGCCTATAAGTATTCAAGAATTTCAAGAAATAAATAACTACTATAAAGAAGGTGTTGAAAATGTGGATAAAGTATCTTGGGGTATAACACAGACCACACCACCACATTTTCAACTGATTAAAAGTGATGATATTTCAAGAAAAAGCATTGAGCAAAGCGGTTTTTCTGAAAAAAACGAAAAAAACACTACAAATACTGAAAATTTAGAAAAAAATAAAATTTCGGGGTCGGGTGCGGACTTATCCACATTACTTGGTGGAAAACTCGCTCAGGTTGTAAAAAACCTCGAAAAACAAGATAAAAGCAACGGAGCAAAGACCGTTGGGGGGAATGAGAGCCTAATAACCTCGGAAGTTCCCCCACAATCATTGCCTTATTCTCAAAATGAAACCGAAGCATGGCAATTAGTTTCAAAATTTACCGATTACGCACTGGTTAATATCTACGAAAGCAATGAGTTTAACAAAAATTTCTTTGTTTCACCATCTCAGTACAGCGAAATCAAGAATTTAGTGATGTCAGATGTATTCGGAAACTTCCAGAACGCCACAAACGACATTGATCGTATTCGCCAGCAGTACACAGATGCTATTCTTGCGATAGATAAGGCTATCAAATTTGCCAAAAACCGCAACTGGAGCAGCTTTTTACACCCTAAATGCTATTTCTCTAAATCTTTCTTTAATTCTGGTAAGCGTGGTACGTTCTTCGAGGCTTTTAAATGGCAAGTTGAAGACAAACAGAAGCTACAAGGCATCAAAATAGATGAATATATCCAGAAAGCAAAGCATTGTGTACAATTTGAGAAGTCTCCACGAGGACGTAAAGACCTCACTACACGTTTACAGATTTCTATTTATTACCGCAAAATGATTGCAAAAAAATGCGGAGCTTTTAATGTTTCAGTTTTCAACGCTTGGTTATCATCTACAAAATTCTAATTGCATGACCGATTACATTCAAAAAATCAAAGAAAGGACACCTTTCAAAATGTTTATTATCCTCGATGAATACGACGAATATAAACGAGAAGCAAAGAGCAATACTCTACCAATTGCCATCCGTGGTAGATCAAATTTACCAAATCTAAAGTGGGCCATAAGTGCCTTGCAGAATTACAGAAATGGAACAGTAAAAAAGGCAATATTCTACGAAAATGGCTTAGAGTTTGGGACTTTTGAAAACGGTAGATATTACGGAAAATATCAAACTTTTGAGTAAAGCATAGTTAATAATCTTGTGTTTTTTTTAAATAAAAAACGACCAAAAAACGACTAAAATGAAAAGATACTATTTCGAAAAACAAGGTTATTCAGCACTCGAACGCTGTGCCTTAAAAAATGATGGCACAAGGATAGGTTCGGTATCTTGCCAAATTTGCGAACATCATCTGGAAAGCAACAAAAAAGATGTTTGGGGCATAAGTTGGATAGAATGTGAAAAAATTGAAGAAGCAACAAAAGATAATGATAACGTAACTATCCAGTAATAATTGGCAAGGGCATATTTACCACAGCTTTTATAGCATG
>JAFEIL010000415.1 GCA_017495105.1 Emticicia sp.
CACTACACAACCCATTGAAACGATTGAAGCCAATCAGAACTTGGTTCAAATCATGCCCATAATTGATAGCACAATAAAAAACATAAAAGTTTTGGTGGCCGAAGACATGGCTCTCAATCAACTTTTAATCAAAATTATTTTGAACGACTTCAACTTTGAAGTTGATATTGCTGAAAATGGCAAAATTGCTATTGAAAAACTTGGTTCGACTTCGCTTGGTTCAACTTCGCTCACCAAACATAGCCAAACTGAGTACATTAATAAAGAAGCGGTAGCTGAGCAAAGTCGAACCTACGACATCATTTTGATGGATTTACAAATGCCAGAAATGAATGGTTTTGAAACCACCGAATTTATTCGAAATAAATTGAAATTGGACATTCCGATAATTGCACTTTCGGCCGATGTTACAACCGTTGATATTGACAAATGCCTGGCCGTTGGCATGAATGATTATATTTCAAAGCCAATTGATGAAACACTTCTTTATAATAAAATAATGAAGTGTTTAAAAAAAACTAACTAGCTTATAAGTCTGCCAATTCCCAAAGCCAACGAGCCGTTTTTTCGTTTTGTGTCGGAATCTGCGTTGCCATTAAATTTACAGCTCTTTTGCTCATTTTCCAGTCAATGTGAATCGTCTTGACAACATCATCATAAATATAGATTTTCTTGAAATGTTGTTTGCTATTGATTCCGGCCAATTGACATACCTGCAAAGACTTTTGGAGTGCTTCGAGTATGTTTTCTTGAGAAATTTCTTCAATGAATGGTAAATGTCGTAACGAATATTGACGTAGAGAATTATGCAATGCCTCTTCAAACTCAGCAGTTTGGTCTTCATTTGAAGCATAAATGGTGATGTAATCGGTTTTCATAGAAATAAAATTTATTCGGTTGCTTTAATTTGTTCAAACAATGCTTTTTGTTTTTCGCTGAGTTTTTCCGGGATTTTTACCTGTAATTGTATATATAAATCGCCAAAAACATCCAAATTATCATAAACAGGCATTCCTTTTCCTTTAAGTCTAACGGTTTTACCATTCTGTGTACCTTCCATAATTTTAAGTTTTACTTGTCCTGATAAAGTATTTGCAACAATTTCCCCACCTAAAACTGCGGTGTATAAATCAATGATTTGTGTGTGATATAAATCGTCTCCTTTGCGAACAAACGTTGGACTTGGTTTTACCCGAATTCTTACAAACAAATCGCCTCTATTGGCTTCACCACTGCCTTTTGCCCCCTTACTTTTTATCCTTAGTAATTGGTCGGTATAAGCACCTTTCTTGGTGGTTATACGTAGTTTTTCGTTATCAACTTCAATGATTCTGCTCGTTCCATTATAGGCTTCTTCCAAACTGATTTCCATTTCGGTTTCATAATCGCCCCCTTTTCGGTTTTGAGTTTTGCCGGTGCCTCGTGTTTTTCCAGAAAAAAAATGTTCAAATATATCTGAAAAGTCTGATTGACCTCCATAGCCTTCGTTTCCCCCATAATATTGTTGGCCACTAGCCCCACCAAACGGATTTCCACCACCTTGATTGGCGGCTTGTTCACGTTGTTGCCAATTTTCACCAAATTCATCGTATTTTTTTCTTTTTTCGGGATTACTTAAAACGGTATTTGCTTCATTTATTTTTTTGAATTGTTCTTCCGCCGCTTTATTATTAGGGTTTTTATCAGGATGAAGCTTCACAGCCAAAACTCGGTAGGCTTTTTTAATTTCATCCTGCGTAGCTTTTTTGTCAATACCCAGTATTTTATAATAATCTATATAATCCACAGTGGTTTTTTAGTTTTGTACAGGTTTTACAAAGTTGCCATATCAATCACATAGCGATAACGTGCTTTTTTATCAACTACTTTATTGTGCACCTCATTAATGTCTTTCATGCTGATGAGCTCGATTTCGGGTGCGATTTGATGCAAGGCACAAAAATCAATGACCGCCTGAGTTTCGGCAATTCCACCTATGAGCGAGCCAATAAAATTTACTCTTGAATGTGTAAAAGCACCCATATTGAGAACCAATGGTTTTGCACCTATACCCACTTGTGTAAAAGTTGCGTTACGCTTGACCATCGGAAGATAAGCATCAATGTTATATTGAGCAGGAATCGTCGAAATCATGTAATCAAGTTTGTGTTCGAATCTAGCCAACTTATTAATATCGTCCACAACGATTACTTCTTTTACTCCAAAACGTAAAATATCATCAATTTTTGTAGGCGAAGTTGTAAAAGCAATAACACTTGCACCTTTGGCTACGGCAAGTTTTATTGCCATGTGCCCCAAACCGCCAATGCCCGCTACGCCTATTACCATTCCTTTTTTGATTTCCCAAGCTAAAATTGGAGAAAAAGTAGTTACACCAGCACAAAGAATAGGAGCAGCCGTTTTCAAATCCATTGACTTTGGAATTTTTATCACAAAATGCTCTTTCACGACTACGGTTTTGGAATAACCTCCTTGGGTTATTCCGCCTAAATGTTTGTCGGTTGATGCATAGGTAAATGTAGTTTCATTTTTATCGCAATATTGTTCGTGTCCTTCTTTACAACTCACACAAACGCCACAACTATCAACCATACAACCTACACCAGCTTGGTCACCAATTTTAAATTTCGTTACGTTTTCGCCTACTTTTATCACTATTCCAGCGAGTTCATGGCCTGGTACTAGTGGATAAGTTTCGAGTTTCCATTCGCTTCTAACGGTGTGAATATCAGAATGGCAAACACCACAATACATGATTTCGATTTGTACATCGTCAACGCCGACTTCTCTACGATGAAAATCGAAAGGTTTTAAAATTCCGTCAGAGGCAAACGCTGCATAACCTTTGGTTGGAATTTTCATTGCATCGGCATCTATTGTCAATGATTTTAATGTGTTGGGAATACTTGTCAATAAAGTCATGGCTGTTGTGTGTTTAAGTTTAATGAGAGAACGACCTACGTAGAGTGAATTTATATATAGATGACAAATACAGCAAGTTGCCAAATGAATGGTTTTGGGATTTAGCGAATCCTCAAAATAAGTGACCATGCCTATTTTCGAAACCTGGAGACACTGAGATAATCTCATTCGTAATATTTAATGCCAAATTCGGCTACTTTCATGAATGAAAATCTTTGTGTTTGAATGTGCTGAAAATATTATTCGCCTCGGTCTTCTTCCAAATCATTGTGATTGTCGCCACCTAAACTGTAATAATTATTTTCTTCATCTTCACTGCCAATATTTTCTTGTTGATTGTCCAACTCCGAGCCAGGTACGTCTAAATTATCGCCCACGGAACGGTATCCAGAAACATCATCGTCAAAATCTTTTTCGTTGCGAGTGTATACTTTGGCTTTGTCCATCGAATCTTGCATTTCAGCAGCTTCTTCGGGGTCAATCAGTTCATCTTTTTTAAATCTGCTATAAATATCATCACCTGCAGGATATGCCGGATAACCAGGGTAGCTATTGATTAGTTCTTTCTCGACTTGTTGTTTAGTCAAATCGGAATTGCTGTTCTTTTTCATAATTAATTTTTAAAATTCGTCCAAAATTAATGTTTTAAAAAATAGTCTTTCACAAATGCAACCTGTTGATTATCAGTCATTCTATCGGTCGACTTAACATCAATCTTTATTTTGTTGAAATGCTGGTCTTCTTTTAAAATATTCATCAGCTCAACCTTTGCATTTGTTGGACCAAAGAGAATTACCTCTTCGTAATTTTTTATAATTTCACCTAATTCTTTATAATATTCAGCTTGAAATTGTTGCTCTTTGTTGTGCATTCGGTTTTCGCCTTTGTTCAAACTTTGTTCACGCTCTTCGTGAGTAAATTTTGAATCAATGACTTTTGTTGCAGTAGTCTCTTGACCAAGTTCTATGATATGAGCACTTGAATTATCCATACAAATGCCTAAATATTTAGTTATTTTCATTGTATTTTTTTGATTGAAAGACATGATTGACCGCATAATCTTTTAGCAAAATTGCCAAAGAGTCGTAGTATTCTTGCAAGGCTTTAATGTTTATTTCGGGAGAAATAGCATTAGGTATTGTGATTGGCATTTCGGCGATGTATTTTGATAATTCAGGAAATCGCTCTTGAATTTTCATGGTCATTTCCAAAATTTTGGCATTGAGTTGTTTTTCAGTTTTCATGAGGTATTTTTAAAAATAAAAAAAATCGCTTTTACATAAAGATTGGTAAAAGCGATTTGAAATCTCACCACTAAACACTATAATTTACCCACCTATTTTAATTTATGTACCGAAAAGAAAGATGCCTTATTCGAGACGGTTCGACTAAACAATATTGTATTTTAAAAAATCTTAAAGTAAAAGTATCAGCAACAAAATAATGATAATGATTGCTCCTACCGACAAATAAACTCCACCATTGATTGTAGCAAGATTTGTTTTTAGGGTACGAACTTCTTTACGCAATTGCTTTTTTTCTTGTGAACTTAGCTTGCTTTTATCCATCGCCTTAATTTGGTCTAAGCGAGTCAGTAAAACCTTCGCTTCGGCCGATTCATTTTTAGTCGTTTTGTCTTTTATCAAATCATTGGTTTCGGCACTTAGTTGTGCAGGAATAAATGATAATAAAAACGAAAACGCCATCATATAAAGTAAGTGCTTTTGCATTGTAATTATGTTTGCTTTCCGCAGTTGGCGGAACAATCGTGAAACGATTTCCACTAAACAAAGGTGATTACTTTTTGGGGCAAAAGTGTTATATAATTTCTGTTAAATATAACATAATTCACACACTATCAAGGGTATTCCGCTTTTTATCTTTTAGAGATTTGAAAAAAGACGGTGTAAGACCTGTCACTTTTTTAAATTGATTGGAGAGATGAGCGACACTACTATAATGCAATTTTGCTGCAATTTCAGTTAGGTTAAGTTCGTCATAAATGATAAGTTCTTTTACTCGTTCAATTTTATGATTCATGATATAATGTTCAACCGTTATACCTTCGGTTTCAGAAAAAAGATTGGCTAAATACGTATAATCATAGTGTAGTTTTCCTTGCAGATAATCCGAAAAATTTATTTTTGGAATCTCATCGGTATAATGCACCATTTCCACGATTACATTCTTTATTTTCTCAATCAACATTGATTTTTTATCATCCATCAGTTCAAGCCCCGATTTATGTAATGCTTCTTTTAAGTCGTCATGCTGTATTTTTGTCAAATTTTCCATGATTTCAACTTCACCCAACGAAACATTTATATAGTGAAGCCCTAAATTACTTAGTTCGGCCTTCACTACCATCTTGCACCGCAAACTGACCATGTATTTTATATATAGTTTCATATATTTTCATGTTAAAATGAGTGCTTTTTTTGAATAAACTCACATTCTATCCATGTACCAATTGAGTTCTTTTTCCATCTTTTGATAATGGAAAATTGTTTCAATAATTTTTTGCAGACGCACAAAAGCAGTTTCACTTTTCATTACGTAATCAAAAGCTTTATGGTACATACAGTTCACAGCAACATCAATTTTATCCTGAGATGAAAGGATTACGACGGGCAAATTTGGATATAAGGATTTAATTTGAATGAGGGTTTCGAGTCCATTCATTGCATTTTTATCAATTCCATCAAGATTATAATCAAGAATAATAACATCAGGGTTATTTGATAAATGTTTCATGCAAAGTTCACCAGAAACATAAGTTTCTATATCAAAATCAGCATGTTGAAGAAATTCTATTTCCAATGATTTTAGAAATATGGCATCATCATCGACCAAAAAGATTTTGATTTTATTTTTATTTACTGTCATTGCTTAATTCTTATGTTTAAAAGTTCTTCTTCTAATTCATGGCAAGCTTGCACGCATAAGTTTTCTAGTTTTAGAACCATTTCCAAAATATTGTCAGTTTGCTCTTGTGTACTTGCATATTCCTGTATTTTCTTGGCCATTTGTTCAAAATCGGCACTAATTCCCATAATCGAAAACGAAGGAATCATTTTGTGCACAGATGCATGCAATAATGACCAATCTTTGATTTGTAAGCTTTGCTTCATTGAATAAATGAGTGGTGGTGTCTGTTCTAAATACAACGAAATCATTTCCGACATTAACTTCGGATTTGATTTGGTAAGATGGTTCAGATATTTCAAGTCTATACATTTCATTTTTATTATTTCTTCGTTTTCTTCCTTAATATTCAACTTTGAAGCAGACTTTACTAAACTGACAATTTTACTGTAAAGTAGTCTTTCATCCAATGGTTTTGCTATATAATCGTTCATTCCTACGGCTCTGCATTTGGCCAAATCGACGGTTGTTACATCAGCAGTAAGTGCAATAATTGGTGTATTCGAGTGCATTATATTGCGTATATATTCAGTTGCCTCAAAACCATTCATTTCGGGCATCTGCAAATCCATCAATATAATATCATACGATTTATGTTTTAATTTTTCGATGGCAATTTTACCATTGGCCGTAATATCACATTCAAAACCAAAGTCGTCAAGTAGCGTTTTCATCAATAATTGATTAAGTACCATGTCTTCAACAACCAATATTTTTATGTTTTTTATTTCAGTATCAAATTCCATTACCTCATTAATATCTTCGGCTTCAGCCTTTGTTTTTTTGAAACTCAATGAGAAACTAAAAGTCGAACCTTCATCAACTTTACTCTTCACATTCGTTATTCCGTCTTGCTGCTCAACCAATTGTTTTACAATGGCCAAGCCAAGCCCTGTTCCACCATAAAGCCGAGATGTACCGCTTGTAGCCTGTTGAAAATTATCGAATATATTGGCAATTTTGTTTTCTTGAATTCCTATTCCAGTATCCGAAATCGAAAAATTTACCTTTGCTTTTTCATCATCCTCATCGAGCAAACAAACACTTACCGTGATTGTGCCACGAGTAGTAAATTTTACGGCATTACTTACCAAATTTAAGATAATTTGGTGTAAACGAACGGGGTCTCCTACCAGGACTTCTGGAATCTTTTTATCATATTCAATGAGTAATTTAAGGTTTTTTTCTTGAATTTTGGTTTCAAATAAATGCAACATCGACGAAATCGACGAGGCTAGTTTAAACGGAATTTCTTCAAAAGTCATTTTTCCAGCATCGACTTTAGCCAAATCAAGAATATCGTTGATAAGTACAATCAGAGCATCTCCACTTATCTTAATCGCAGTCAGATACTCCCTTTGCTTTACAGAAAGGTCGGTTTTTAACAAAACCTTTGTAAAGCCAATGATTGCATTCATTGGCGTACGAATTTCGTGACTCATATTCGACAAAAACTGCTGTTTTGCTTTAACAGCATCTTCGGCTATTTTTCTTGTAACTTCGGCTTTACTTTGGGCTTCCTCGGCAATAGCCGTTGCCAATTCGGCAAAAATCCGAGCTTCAGTCAGTTCTTTTTCAGTTCTTTTCTGTTCGGTAATATCTCGTGCAACTACAACTACACCGAGTACATTTCCTTGTTGATCTTTGTATATTGAGCCATTAAATAATACATCTGTAAATTTGTGGTCACGAATCGTGAGTGGATAATCAGAAATAAAACCTTTTGCAAAAATTTCTTCATAACCAACTCTTGCTTTATCGGGGTCAGTAAAGTAATCAAAGAAATCAGTACCAATGAGCTTTTCTCTTGATAAACCCGTAATATTGACCGAAGCATTATTCATATCCGTAATTTTGCCTGCTGGGTTTATCGTAAACAGAGGGTCGAGACTTGCTTCAATCAAAATTCGAGCATAGTTAGGTATCTGTAATTCAGTTTCACGTTTTTCCTTTTCGTTATTCTGAAAAGCCAGTTCTTTATTGGCAATGATTAACTCATCTGATTTTTTTACTTTTACCATCGCTTTGATGAGTTAATGTTTGAAAAATTATTGATTATAAGAATATTGCAAAATATACGAATCTATAATTCTTCGATTGGAATTCTTCTTTTTTCTTTTAATTGTTTGAAATGAGATGGTGTAAGACCTGTTGCTTTTTTAAACTGACTCGATAAATGTGCTACGCTGCTGTAATTCATCTTATTGGCTATTTCAGTAATATTCATTTCCCCATAAACTATCAATTCCTTGATACGTTCGATTTTATGAGAAATGATATATTGCTCAATAGTAGTACCTTGCACCTCTGAAAATAAATTCGCCAAATAAGTATAATCATAATCAAGTTTCTTACTAATAAAATCCGAAAAATTTGTTTTCGGCAACTCTACGGCATGATGCACCATTTCGATGATTACTTTTTTGATTTTTTCAATTAGCATCGCCTTTTTATCATCCATGAGTTCAAGTCCAGCGTTGAAAAGCAATGATTGTAATGCTGCTTTTTGTTCCCCAGAAAGCTCTTCCATCACATCGACCACGCCCAAATCAACCACAATAAAGTGCAAACCAAGTTCTTTTAGAGCTTCTTTTACCATCATCTTGCAACGAGAACTCACCATATATTTGATATATAACTTCATACTTTAACAATAAATTTTGAAACTGCTATCTTTGAGTTAGCAATAAGAATGATGTTAATCTTCATAACCACTTTTGATGACCGTAGAAATCATCTTAAATTGTTCGTTGGCATTAAAAATATGAGAAGCATGTGCCGGAATAATGATACCCTCACCTTTGGCAAGCATAAAAACCTTTCCATTGATTGTTACTTCTGCTTTGCCATCTATAATCTGTATATAATTATCGTAGGGAGAAATCTTCTCAGCCAATTCTTCACCAGCATCAAACGATGAAGCAGTAATATTGCCAGTTATCTTTCGAATGATTGTTTTACTAACCACCGAATTAGGCAAATATTCACTAATTTCGACGATAATATGTGCTTTAGCTTTCTCTAAATCAGTAGCTGAATCCATTCTATTTGTAATTAATTTACGTATATCGTAAAGGTGAGGATTTTAAAGCCAGAAAATTTATATAATTGTAGAAATTTGTTACATAATTCACACATTGAGTAGGTTTGATTCAAAATTCGGCCTTTTATAATTAGGCAAATACTGAGTGAAAGGTTATTTTTTTACTCCAACTGGCAAATTTTATTAATTTTATCGTTTCTAAATTTAAGTTGGATACCATCTTCATCAAGAATTCGTTGTAATTTTACATAAGGAATTTTAATCAATATTACCGCTTAGTCATTTCTACTTACACTTTACAAAAGTTTTTTTCCAACTGTGCACTCCTAAACACAATTTATAAATGAAAACAAGAAATACTCTCTTTGCTATATTCTTCATTTGTTTTGGAATTTCTGTTGCCTTAGCTCAACAAGCAAGTACTATCGGAAAAGGAAATCTCCAAAAAGTAAATGTTACCTCAAGTTCGACTACGAATAATGGTCAACAAACCCTTACAAGCACCGGATTTCTGCCCAACTATAGTGCAGCCGCAAGATTTCTTTCACAAGCCACATTTGGAAATACTTATGCTGAAATTCAGAAAGTAGCCAATCAAAGCATTGAAAAATGGCTTGATGAGCAATTGGCGATGTCGAATAGTTTTAGAATCGAAACTTATGTAAAGAATCTGCACCAATCCATGGTTGACTCACTCAATATTAAAAATAATGTCAATACCAATACACTTACCAATGTTGGTGTGAGTAATTGGCATTTTGATGCAGCTTGGTTTCAGGGTTGTATGACCGCCCCCGACCAACTAAGATGGCGTGTATCATTTGCTTTAAGTGAAATTTTGGTAACATCACGAGTATCAGCATTTGATGGAAACCCATACGCATTGGCAAGCTATTATGATGTATTATTAGATAATTCCTTTGGCAATTACCGCACACTACTTGATAAAATCACTTACCACCCAGCGATGGGGTCTTATCTTACTTTCTTGAATAATCATGCAACAGATGTAGGAAAACAAACATATCCAGACGAAAATTATGCCCGTGAAATCATGCAATTATTTTCTATAGGATTGTATCAACTAAACCTCGATGGCACAGAAAAGAAAGATAATAATGGTCAGCTGATTCCAACTTATAATAATGATGATATAGCCAATTTAGCAAAGGTTTTTACAGGACTTTCGTGGGGTGATGGCACATACTTAGGTATTAATGCTAAGGATAATTGGAGTTATACGAAGCGAATGAAATTCTACGGAATTGATTCAAGTGATGCCAAGAAAAATCCATGGAAAACAAGCCCAAGAATTGTTGATGGCCACGAAAGAGGAACAAAAACATTCTTATCTTCAAGTGTTGACCCAACTGCTAGCCGTTCTGCCATGCAAGGGGAAGCCGATATTCAAGATGCTCTTAATATAATTTTCAACCACCCAAATGTTGGCCCGTTTGTTTCTCGTAGATTAATTCAGCGATTGATTTCCTCTAACCCAAGCCCTGCATTTATTCAGCGAATTGCAAGCGTTTTTAATAATAATGGTAGTGGCGTAAGAGGTGATTTAAAATCGGTAATTAGAGCTATCTTACTCGACCCAGAAGCTCGAAATTGTTGTGGCGATGAAACTGATGCTTTTGGTAAGCTCCGTGAACCTTTTGTCAGATACATGAATCTTATCAAAGGGCTTAATTTAACAGCAACAGGTGGTGTTTTCAGAAATGCTATGGTTCGAGTTTATGACCAAACCGCCCAACGACCACTCTCCTCTCCTTCAGTTTTTAATTTTTATAGTCCAGATTATATTCCAAACGGCCCTTTAAAAGATGCAGGAAAAGTCGGTCCAGAATTTCAGTTATTAAGTTCACAAACACTAACAGGCTATTTCAACGCTCTCAATGATTGGTTAGTAAACGATGACCCAACTGATTATTATGGTCTTTTTACGGGTGAAACTTACAAGCCAAATCAAGACCCTAAATTTAATACAGTAGCCGATTACGTACTCACCCGTAATGACAAACTTCCTCAACTTTTAGATAAATATAATCTTATCTTGGCCAATGGTCGTCTTTCTACCGAATCTTTGAATACAATCAGCCAAGCTATCAAAGGTATGCCCTACTCCGAAGATGCTAATGGAATTCCGAATACGAATGAGGCTTATCGAAGGGTACGATTAGCCATTTTTTTAATCATGACATCACCTGAGTACCTAATTAATAAATAAGCCATGAACAGAAGAGATTTTATCAGACAAGTTGGATGTGGTGCGATGGGTTCGACCACACTTTTGAGTACCTTAACGAGCCTCGGAGCGGTAAATGGTGCAATGAGCGGAAGTGCATCAAAACTTCGTTCGGCCTCAAACGAAGACTATAAAGCATTGGTTTGTGTTTTATTTTCTGGTGGAATTGACTCATTTAATATATTGATTCCTTCGGGAACTACCGTTGGGGGTGATAATGGTTTCAATGATTATAAAAATGTAAGATCTGATATTGCCATTCAGACAAATACCTCTTTGCTCCCACTTAATAATCCTCGATGCAGTGGTTTCAGAGGACAACCTTGTAATTATGGTTCGTTTGGTGTTCACCCAACCATGACAGGCGTGCAGAATCTTTTCAATAATGGAAAACTATCTTTTATGGGTAATATTGGCACATTAATCGAGCCTGTAATGACCAAAGCCGAGTATCAAAGTGGCTTGAAGAAACTTCCTTTGGGTATTTATTCACACTCAGACCAAATCATGCAATGGCAAACGTCTGTTCCGCAAAGTCGTGATACACTTGGTGTGGGTGGCCGTTTGGCAGATTTGCTTCATGCCTCGAATAGTTCGCAAGATATATCAATGAATATTTCTTTAGGAGGAAAAAACAATTTTCAGCGTGGAAAAGTAGTAACAGAATATTCAATTAGCAATAATATTGACCCAAACAATGTAGGAATTACGGCACTTCCTTCTTGGTGGAGTAATTCGGGTATGATGACCGAACTTCGCAACAATGCCGTTGATAGTATGGTTTCGAGAACTTATGCTAATCTTCTACAAAAAACATATAGTTCGACAACCAAAAGTTCAATCGAATCATTTGAAGTTTTCAAAAATGCTCTAAAAAGAGTTCCGAGCATGACAACTACCTTCGGAACAAGCAATTTGTCAAAAGACCTACAAGCAGTCGCAAAGGTTATGAGCGTAAGAAACGATTTAGGTGCTAAACGTCAGATTTTCTTCGTAAACTATGGTGGATGGGATATGCACGATAACTTGGTGAATGGCTTAAATCAAAGATTACCAATTATTAGTGATGCGTTAAAGTCATTTTATGATGCCACCGCCGAACTTGGTATTGCTGAAAACGTAACAACTTTTACAATTTCGGATTTTGCTCGCACAATTACATCTAATGGGCTTGGTTCTGACCACGCTTGGGGTGGAAACACAATGGTTATGGGCGGAGCAGTAAATGGTGGACGAATATTCGGTAGATTTCCCAAAATGGATGTTGGAAGCTCAAATACTCAGAACATTTCGTTTAGGGGCAATTTTATTCCTTCTATTTCAACTGATGAAATGTATGCCGAATTGGCTCTTTGGTATGGTGTAAGTCCTTATGATTTATGCTATGTATTGCCTAATTTAAGTAATTTTTATTCGTATAGCCCAAATAATTATCCAGTTGGCTTCATGAATTTTAATGGAACTAGCATTTCTAATATAGATAAACCACAGGGATGTTCTACCAATTAGGAAATGACTTAAATCCTTATCAATAAGCATATTTTTCAAAAAAAATATTTTTCAACCGTGAAAAGATTTTTAAAATACATACATTGTTTGATGATAATTTTAATCATCAATCAAAGCGTTTTTGCTCAAAATTGTGTCGGAACAGCAGGACAGGTAAAATGGAGCTATTGGACTGGCTTCACCTCTTCACCAGACAGTAGTGATTTGTTTGCCCTCGAAACTTTCCCTAGCCGACCAGATGGTTCACAAACTTTGGGATATTTGAAGTCGCCAGTCAACTACGCTGATTATTTTGCATCGGTTATTAGAGGGTTTATAAAAGTTCCTGCAACCGATACTTATATTTTCAATATAACGGGCGATGACAAGTCAATATTTTTCTTGAGTACAAATGATTCTCCCGCTAATAAAATAAAGCGATCAGAAATTTCTACCTACTCCGGTCTGACAGAATACAACAAAGAAGCTGGACAAACTTCACAAAATATCCAGCTCGTTGGTGGGCAATATTACTATTTTGAGCTTTATAACTTTGAAGGGTCAGGTGGCGACTTTGTAAGTTTACAATGGAGAAAAGCCTCAGAAACAACCATTGTTTGGTCAATAATCGACTTTAATTATATCTACGAATATGCTTGCGGACAGAACTGTCCACCAAGAGGCACGGCTTGTAATGATGGGAGTGCAAGCACAACCAATGACCTACAAGATGGTTTCTGTAATTGTGTCGGCACAGCTCCAGCTCCCAATAATTGCGTAGGTGATAAAGGCTTAATTGAAGCCTATTATTATGATAATATTACAGGAAATTATGTAGAAAACGACCTTATCAATGCTGCTAAATTTCCACTAAGCCCTGACCGTCGAGAAAAACTAAAAGGTGCTTATGGTCCGCTAACATTAAATGCAAAAGATAATTACGGAACTTTGGTACAAGGCTTTTTGACAGTACCAATTACTGGAATCTACGATTTTAATCTTACAGGAGATAATCAAACATTCTTTTTTCTAAGTTCTGATGATAAAATAGCCAATAAACAGGCTCGTCAAGCATTAGTATTTTATGGAATCGAAGACACTGAACATAAAAATTCAGTATTTCAGAGTATTGGACCACTCCTCATGGAGAAAGGCAAATATTATTACTTTGAATTTAGACACAAAGAAAGTAGCTCGCGAGACCATTTTAATCTTTATTGGAAAACTCCATTTCACGAAATAAGACAGTGGAAACGAATACCTAATTTTTATCTTTTTGACTATAAATGTGAGATTTTGTGCATTGCCCAAAATACGCCTTGCAATGATGATAATCCATTTACAAAAAACGATAAAATTGATGCTCAATGTAATTGCATAGGCACGCCTTGCTCTGGACCAGACTGTGATGATGAAACAGCTCGCTATCAAGCGTTCGATTCTTGCGACCCCACCAATAACCTCTCGACACTAAAAGAAGCAGCATGGGTTTCGTGTACGAATAGCTTAAATCCAAATCCTAATCCTGCAAGAGCAAGTAGTGCTCACTGGATTAAGTATGATTTTACAGACAGATATAAGTTTTCGACTTCGAGGGTTTGGAATTACAACGTAGAAAACGAAACCGACAAAGGTTTTAAAACTGTAACCATCGATTATTCAACCGATGGCACAACTTGGCAGGCATTAGGAAATACTTATTCGTGGCCTAAAGCACAAGGATTACCCGATTATTCGGGTTTTGCTGGCCCAAATTTCAATGATATAAAGGCACGTTTTATTCTAATCTCAGCCATCGAAAACTGGGGAGCAGGTTGTTCTGGACTTGGAAAAGTGGCCTTTGATGCCTTAATATGTAACCCGAGTGGCACTCCTTGTAATGATAAAGACCCTCTCACATCTTATGACAAATTTGATAACAATTGTAACTGTAAAGGTGTAAATATTAATTGTGGTAGTGATACACTCAAACTTACCAAAGAAACTTTGGCTGATGGAGCTTTTAAAGCAAAAAAACGCATCGAAGCTCAGAGTTTAGTGCCTACGACCAAAGACATTTCGTTTACAGCTGGAAATAGTATAGTGTTACTACCTGGTTTTGAAGTAAATAGTAGTGCGATATTCAAAGCTGATATTGCTGATTGTATTCAGGCAGCATTTGTAGCAAATCAGAAAGCAACCGCCCCTACTGATAGTTCTGAATTTTCGACAAAAGACACAGAAATCTCCAAAATGAAAGAAATTATATTTAGAATCAATCAACCGAGTTATGTGAAATTATCGTTGAAGGACTCTAAAGACCAATTGATTGTGATTTTACTCGACCATTTTTCTGAAAGCATCGGAACGCAAACTAAAAATTTACCAACTAATAAATTTGCAAAAGGCACTTACTTTGTTGAACTTGAACTTGGAGATAAAAAACTACGACAAGAGTTTGTGGTAGATAAATAAATGATTTTTGAGGAAGGCTTCGTTTTGAACGAAGTCTTTTTTATATTTACGAAACTTTACCATCATCATAAATGAGCAACTTTTATCACAAAAAAAAACTATTCTTATTATTAAATTTACTTATCCTCACTTCGGGCAAAGCCCAAACTTATTTAAGCCCACTGCCCGATATACTCTCGGCTGATCAATTTGAACTAAAATATTATCAGGCACTTAATGAAAGTTTATTGTTAGGCTTAAATAGAGAACCTTTGGCAAGAACTATACATTTACCAAGTTGGAGTAATAAGCAAGTTGTTTCAGTAGAATTCAAAGACAAAAAATATTACTTATTTTGCAGAATTATTGAGCAAAAAAATTGGCATACTTTCTATAAACACTATCCAGAAAAGTCACCTAAACCCTTAGATTTTACTGAATTCAAAAAAATCATTAGCAAAGAATTAGCATTCATTTTGAATGAATTATTCACTAAATATACAAGTAAAACACAGTTTCAAGATGAATTTATGATTGGAATTGATGGCAGAAATGTAATAGATTCAAATGTTTATGTGGATGGGGAAACTTATATTTTCCATTCATTTAGCAATGTAGACCATCGAATCGGACAAACTCGCACACCAATAAAAAACACACCAATGGCCGAATTAGTACAAATAAGTATTGATATGACAGCCGTTGCCCGTGATAGTGGGAAAGAAGAAAATTTGCTGTTATCGGCAAAGAAATTATTAGATAAAACACAAAATTAGTATGGCTCTGATATTACCAGTTTTAGGGAAAATGCCAAAAAATGGCGAAAATTGTTGGTTTGCCCCAAATGCCACCATCGTTGGCGATGTTACGATGGGTAAAGACTGTACGGTGTGGTTTAATGCCGTTGTGCGTGGCGATGTAAATTCAATCATCATGGGCGACCGTGTAAATATTCAGGATGGTGCAGTGATACATTGTACTTATCAAAAATCAAAAACTATTATTGGCAATAATGTCAGTATCGCCCACAATGCGGTGGTGCATGGTTGCACGATTGAAGATGAAGTTTTGGTAGGAATGGGAGCAATAATTATGGATGGTGCAGTAATCGGCAAAAACTCAATTATAGCAGCCGGGGCAATTGTGACACAAAATACTAATGTGCCAGAAGGAAGCATTTATGCAGGAAATCCAGCGAAGTTTTTGAAAGTAATAACACCCGAACTCGGAGAAGTATTTATGCGAACTGCCAACAATTATGTGATGTATGCAAGTTGGTTTGAAAATAACTAAGATGAAAAGCAAGGAAGGCCTCATTAAGCGAATGTCGCCCAATGAGGCCTTCCTAAAGTTACATATCGCTCAATTCTTTTTTGGCATTAAGATAACCTCTGATGACAGTGAAAGATGTGATTCCCAAAAAGAAGAAAATGATGTATTGAACGTAATCTACTATCCAAGGGAATTTTTCACCAAAATAAAACCCACCACCTACCAAAACAAAGGTCCAAATGAATCCGCCTAAGAC
>JAFEIL010000413.1 GCA_017495105.1 Emticicia sp.
GAAAAAGAGCATTTTAAAGCAAAAATGAAAAACCGTTGGGGAAAATGGGCTGAGAAAAGCGAGGAAAACAAAGATTGATTTTTTGGGCGATAAGGTTCTAAATGTTTTGTAATTTTGCATCTTGATTGATTTTTTTGAAAACAAAACTTCAATCAAGATGCAATTTGTTTTTAACAAGACATTTCCGATTAAAATGATTAGTAAAGCTACAACACAAGACATTCCCGAATTAAATATATTGATAAACTCTGCTTACAGAGGCGAATCATCTAAAAAAGGTTGGACAACCGAAGAACATCTGCTCGGTGGAATCAGAACTGACGAAGCGAATCTCAGCGAACTACTTCAAAAAGAAGATGTAACCATTTTAAAATATACCGAAAATAATCAACTTATTGGTTCGGTATATCTCGAAAAGCAAGTCGATAAATTATACCTTGGAATGCTAACTGTTTCTCCCGAATTACAAGGAGGAGGCGTAGGTAAGAAACTCATGCAAGCAGCCGAAGATTTTGCCCGAAACGCTCGTCTCAGCAAAATCTCTATGACTGTCATTTCTGTGCGTACAGAATTAATAGCCTATTACGAAAGAAGAGGTTACAAAAGCACTGGTGAAACAAAGCCTTTCCCAATGACAGACCCCAAATTTGGATTACCTAAACAGTTTTTAGAATTTATTATCATGGAAAAAGCAATATCTGAATAGTCGGTGTAATTGTTAATTTTACGAGCCAATTACTGTTTTTTCTCGTTAAAACCCACCCAAAAATTACCTCAAATTCATCGACTTCCAAAAAAAATCTATACTTTTTTTCCGAATAACTGCAATTATTTAGCCCCTAACTATTGTTTTTCAAAGATTATTGTACAAATTGTCAGTTTTTTTCGTATCTTTGCATACTTTTTTGGAAGACACCTCCCACTAATCAATATATTTAAGATATGCGTAAACTTCGTATTCTGTACGTAGCAAGTGAGATAAATCCCTTCCTGCAAGTTTCAGAAGTAGCTGATTTTCTTCGTAAACTTCCGCAAGCCATGCAAGAGAAAGGCATGGAAATCAGAATTTTAGTTCCTCGTTTTGGATCAATCAATGAGCGAAAAAATCGCCTTCATGAAGTTGTACGACTATCAGGTATCAATATTACTGTCGGAGATGATGAAAAACCTTTGATTATCAAGGTTGCTTCAATACCAACTGCAAAATTGCAAGTTTATTTTTTAGATAACGAAGACTATTTTAATAGAAAATACGTTTTCTTAGATAAAGAAGGAAGTTTCTATGATGATAATGATGAAAGAACCATTTTCTTTTGCAAAGGAGTTCTAGAAACAGTAAAAAAACTTGGTTGGGCACCAGATATAGTACATTGTACCGATTGGATGACAGCGTTGATTCCTTTGTATTTAAAGACAACTTACAAGAACGACCCTGTTTTTAAAGATACAAAATCAGTATTCACCGTCTATAACAACACCTTTGAGCATAAATTCGATGAAAACATAATCGAAAAAGCTAAATCAATGGACGTTTCGGATGAAAATTTAGCTAATTTACGATCGGCTGATTTTGAAGGATTTATTAAGATAGGTTGCCAATATGCTGATGCAATTGTTAGAGCCAACGAGGAATCGAATGAAAAATTAAGTAAACTTTTGAATGAAATTGCAGCAAACACAATCGAAGCAAGTATCGAAGATGACAATGTTACGGAAACGTATTTTAACCTTTACACAGAACTTGTTCCTGAATAATATTTGGAAAGATGTAAAGTTTTTACATCTTTCATCAATACGGAATTTAGCGGTAATGCTACTTTCCGCATTGTTTTTCTCATGTCAAGACCCCATAGGTATCGTTATTGATACTCCTAGTACTGGTGGACAAATTACTACAGTTTTTACGGATACGCTTAAAGTAGCCACTTCAACAGTTTTGTTTGATTCTACTTTTACTTCCGGTCAATCTAATGCTGTAGTTGGACGCTATAAAGACCCAATTTTTGGAGAAGTTTCGGCTAAAACATTTGCTCAAATTACTCTTCCACTTCTCAGTACTGATGCTTTTACAGCATTGAAATTTCCAAAGGCAGACTCGGGACTAACTGTTTATGATTCTATTTATGTGTATGTTACTCATAATGGATTTGTTTATGGAGACACCACAAAAACGTATAGCTTGGCATTACACCGTCTGACTCAAGATTTTGTAAGTACCAAAAGATATACACAAGATGATGTTCTGGGTTATAATCCTACGCCTATGGCAAGTGGAACGTTTAAGTACGCCGATATTAAGCGTGCCAACTCAACAGCACAAGATAGTCTTTTGAAATTCAAATTACCTAATACAATTGGTAAGGAATTGTATGATTTGGTCAATACCGATACAGGTGCTACAATCGAAAAATTTACTGCTGCTGTAAAAGGAATGGCGTTTGTGGCAAATTCTTCTAGCGAAAATGCTTATGGATTAGCAATTTCTGGTAGCTACATCCAATTGTATTACCATACCACTAATTCTACTGATAGAAAAAGTATTCCTTTGACTTTTTATTCTCAACGTTTTAGTCAAATTATTGGCAATAGAAATGGCACTGTTTTACAGAATTTAAAAACACTACAACCTATTCCTTCGAGTGCTACAAACAATCGTACTTACTTACAGACAGGTATTGGTATCTCACCAAAATTAACATTTCCTAATTTGGCGACATTACAGAAAAATGGAAATATTACGATAAATAAAGCTGAATTAGTTTTTGAACCAGATTTAGACCAAATTTCTGGTAATTATAAAGTACCGTCTCAGGTTGCTTTAGTGCAACTCGAAACCACTAACCGTATTAAAAAAGCTAATGGCAGTTTAATTGATTTTGTTGCATTAGATGGACTTTCGGGTACTCAATATGTAGCATCTTATAATTCGGCCTCTAATAATTATAGTTTTAATTTCACATCTTTCTTGCAGGATTTGGTTTCAAAAAAGAAGATAACGAATGGCATTGCCTTGGTTCCAAGTTTATTGAATACGACAAACTCAACTATTTCTGTTTATAATAGTAATGTAGCCAGAATGGTAATTAAGAATGTAAAACTCAATATTTACTATTCTACGAAGAAATAGTAATTATCAGACTATAAGAAAATCCCAGTTTGAAATTTCAAACTGGGATTTTTGTTTTTCTGCAATAACAAACGACCATTTAATTTTTGATTAAAAACAGGTCAATTCTACGTTTTTCTCCTATGT
>JAFEIL010000376.1 GCA_017495105.1 Emticicia sp.
CATGAAACAAAAATAATAATTATCAAGCTTCTCCCCAATTATTTCCGTTGAGCCAATAATAATTATGTAATATGATGTTAAAGTCTGAATGATTTTGGACCTTAGTTAATCGTTGCAATGTCGTGGCTAGTACATTTTGGGGTTCTAATGAGTAATTATCTAAATTTTCAATACTAGAATGACTTTTGGTAATATTTAGCACCATAAAGTACATCTCACATACTTTTAAGTTTATGAAAATAGGCTTTTGATTAAAGCGTTTTTCAGAAACTATTCAATGAGAATTAGAAGGTTCAAATTTACATTTATTAATTGAAATGACCCATAAGTAAAAATACTCCGATTTTATATCCGATTAAAATAGTCAATGCAATTTTAGAAGATTTAGATAAATAAAATTTAGATTTTTTATAGCTAAATAGTCATAAAACCCATAAAATATAAACATAAATCATCATCAACACATATTTTGAGATATGTATTGTTTCAAATAAGATAAAAAATAGATCTTAATACAATGAATAAACGCTACGAGGACGTGATTGTAAGCTTACCAAATAACCTTTTGGAGCGTATAATTCTTTGTCTTCGTTCATGCGAGTCATTAAAAGACCACCGATAGCAAGTGAGGCAAGAGTAAGTAATAACATAGTTTTTTACGGTTTAGAATGTAATATTTGTTATTTACTTTAATAAAAACAATGCCAATTAAAAATTAGTATTAATTGTCAGACTTTTTTGTCGTAAAACCCAAATAATTAATCCTGATTTTTAGGAAAAAAAATTTAAATATTTTTTAAAGACCTGATTTTCGTTAAAATCTTTCGTTAAAATCTTTTTTAAATTCATTCTAATGGTAATAAACATTACGTGGGCGTGATTGTAAACTTGTTAAATAACCTTTTGGAGCGTAAAGTTCTTCAGTTTCACGGACTTTAGTCATCATGAAGCCACCAATTGCGAGTGCTAATGCTGCTAATAACATGGTTTTATAGGATTTATTTAGGATTAAAAGGAAATATCTTATTCAAAATTAAGTATTATATATTTACTTGTCAAGTATTTTCAGAAAATTTTGAAAATTATATAACTTTTGAATTATAAATTTAATTTAACGGTATATTGATGTTTATATTAGTTGAAAATCGTCGTGAATACTTCGTAATCGCTTTTGATATTTTAGTTTATTTTGGTGTTTTTACCTATAAAATGTGTACTTTTGTCGAAAAAAAACATTGTGAAACTTGTATTAGTACCAACGCCGATTGGCAATTTAGAAGATATAACCTTACGAGCGATTAATGTTTTGAGGTTGGCTGACTTAATATTAGCCGAAGATACCCGTAATACCGGCTTTTTATTAAAACATCTTGAAATTTCGAAACCTTTGCAAAGTCATCATGCTTTTAATGAACATCAAACTCTCAGTAAAGTTATTGAAAGGATAAAAAAAGGTGATAAAATAGTTATGGTTTCAGATGCAGGAACGCCAGCCATTTCTGATCCAGGGTTTTTATTGGTAAGAGAATGCTTGCGTAATGAGATTGAGGTTGAGTGTTTGCCCGGCCCTACGGCCTTTGTTCCAGCCTTAGTCAACTCTGGTTTGCCTTGTGATAGATTTACTTTTGAAGGCTTTTTGCCTGTTAAAAAAGGCCGACAAACGCGAATGAAAGCCCTTGCTGAGGAAGAAAGAACGATGATATTTTATGAATCTCCTTTTAGACTTCTCAAAACATTGGAGCAGTTTATTGAATATTTTGGGCCTGAGCGTCAAGCTTGTGTATCTAGAGAAATAACAAAGATGTATGAAGAAAACGTGCGTGGTACCTTCTCCGAAATCATTGCGAGTTTTGCCAATCGTACGGTTAAAGGTGAAATTGTCATAGTTGTTGCTGGAAAAGAATAACCATTTTATAAACTATAATTGAGTAATAAGAATGTTTGAAAGTATCAAAAGTCTTACGTTAGAGCAGTTAATTATCATTACAACAACGCCACTTTATTCGATTGTAATCGTTGGCGAGATTCTTTTAAGTAATTACCAGCATCGACAATTTTACACCATTAAAGATACAATTTCCAATCTTTACCTAATGATTTTGAATGGTGGCCTTGACTTGCTATCAAGAGGAATTACTTGGGGTATTTTGGCTTATTTCTACAATTTTCATTTTGTTGAGATTCAAAATCCAATTCTTTATTGGTTTTTACTATTTCTAGCCGAAGACTTTTTGTATTATCTTTTGCATGTGGTTGACCATTATACACGTTTTTTCTGGGCTTCACATGTTACCCATCACTCATCAGAACAGTTTAATTTAACTGTAGGTTTTAGGTCCTCGGTGTTTCAACCACTTTATCGTTTTATTTATTTTATTCCGCTTTCGTTGCTTGGTTTTAAGGTTGCAGATATGGCGGTAATGTATTCAATTACTCAAATTTATGGAATTTTGGTTCATACAAGTTATGTTCCAAAACTTCGTAAAATGCCTTTTATGCTCTTAGAATACGTATTTGTAACTCCTTCTCAGCATCGAGTTCACCACGCCTCAAATACAGAGTATTTAGATAAGAATATGGGCATGTGTTTATCTATCTGGGATAGAATTTTTGGTACTTTTCAAGAAGAGATAGATGATTTGCCAATTAGATACGGACTTACTTATCCACTAGAAAATAGAGGACCTATAAACATAGTTCTGCATGCGTGGATTGACTTGTGGAATGATCTTAAAAAGCCTTCGAGCTTAACCACAAAATTTAAAATAATTTTAATGCCACCAGGTTGGTCACCTGATGGTAGCACCAAGACAAGTAAAGAGTTACGTAATGAGCTGTCGAAGGAAAGGGTTGAATTTTAATCTCCACCGCCACAACCTGAGCAACCACTATCGCCACCGCATCCGCTTTCGCCAATACTATCAGCATCGTGTGAAGTTCCACAAGAAGAACATCCACTACCTCCGGAGCTGTCTTCCTTTCCTGATTGGTTTTGTGAAGCCTTGATAAGTGCATAAATGATTAAAGCAAATGCTCCTAGAAATAGAAATGTAAGCATGACTACTTTTGTTGTGCTTGCTTTTAACAAAATGATAGGAAAAACGAATGGGATACAAGAAAAAAGCAGTGTTTTGGAGATAAATTGGGTGTTTGGTTTCTGTATAAGCCAGTTTTTATCAAGATTTACTCTTTGGAGGCTCCCCTTTGGATCTGTAACTAACTGATTATAAGAGACTTATCTGAAAATTA
>JAFEIL010000508.1 GCA_017495105.1 Emticicia sp.
GAATTGAAAATCATTAAAATCAAAAAAAGGCTTCCGAATACTCAGAAGCCTTTTTTGTTAATCTATAAAGTAATTTTTATTAAAGTACGAGACGTGGATTACAAATCCACTGCTTTAAGAACGGAGATTAAAAATCTCGACCAGCGGCGGACTAACGGGGGTAGCTGATACTTGAAGCCCATAGTTTTTTTCGGTAAAGATAATTACTATGAGCTTAATAGTAAAGGTCGCATTGCAAATGCTCCTACTCGTTAAGTCCAGCATCACAGATGCGGACTAACGGCGAATTGAAAATCATTAAAATCAAAAAAAGGCTTCCGAATACTCAGAAGCCTTTTTTGTTAATCTATAAAGTAATTTTTATTAAAGTACGAGACGTGGATTACAAATCCACTGCTTTAAGAACGGAGATTAAAAATCTCGACCAGCGGCGGACTGCAGACTATCGATTGCCGACTGCCAAAACAGACTACTTATCCATATTATTCAAATTACTCTTTCTTTGGCTATACAAGAAATAAACAATAATACCAATTGCACTCCAAATCAAGAAAGCATACCAAGTATCCGTACGAAGACGTGACATCAAGAATAAATTGAATAAAACACCCATTGGAGCTACAAACCAAATCATTGGTGCTTTGTATGGACGTTCAATATCAGGTTGTTGGTAACGAAGCAATAATACCGCTCCTGAAATCATAGCGAATGCCAATAAAGTTCCTGCCGAACACATTTCCGAAACCTTATCGATTGGTGTAATTGCCGAGATAATCGAAACGATGAATCCAACCAATAATGTGCTTTTCCACGGTGTTTTGAATGTTGGATGAATCTCTTTGAAGAAATTTGGTAATAAACCATCTTTCGCCATTCCTAAGAAAATACGTGTTTGGCCCAACATCATCACGAGCATTACCGAAGTAAGACCAGCAACCGCAGCAAGCGTAATAATAAACACCGCCCAAGGAAGTCCAGCATCAGCAAAGGCCGAAGCAACAGGAGCTTTCAAGTCAAGTGTATCATATTTTACCATACCTGTCAGCACCAAAGAAACCAAAATATACAATACAGTACAGATAATTAATGAAGCGATAATGGCAAATGGAATATCTTTGCGAGGATTAATTGCCTCTCCTGCTTGCGTAGAAACCGCATCAAAACCAATATATGCAAAGAAAACGATAGTTGCAGCAGTGATTACACCATCCCAACCGAAGGTAGTACTGCCATCTGCAGCCGTCACTGTTTCAGGAATAAATGGCGTCCAGTTTTCAACTTTTACATAAAATGCACCCACCAAAATTACAAAAATTACTACGCTCAATTTGATGATTACGATGATATTATTTGTTTTGGCTGACTCTTGAATACCTCTCACCAAAATAGAGGTAACTATCCAAGTAATAAAAAACGCTGCAATATTGAAGGCAGGAGTTGGTCCATCAATACCAAGTTTTTCTCCAGCTGTAAATGGGTCATTCATGAGCGTTACCGGCAGTTCTATGCCAAATAAGTGCAGAAACTTCTCGAAATACCCCGACCACGCAACCGCAACGGTTGTAGCACCCATCATGTATTCCAAAATAAGATTCCAGCCGATTATCCAAGCAAAAAATTCTCCGACTGTACCATAAGAATAAGCATAAGCCGAGCCTTCAACAGGTAGAATGGAAGCAAATTCGCTATAACAAAGGGATGCAAATGTACAGCCTATAGCGGCAATAATAAAAGCAATGGCCAATGCAGGACCAGCAAAATTATGAGCAGCAATTCCAGTAAGGGTAAAGATACCACCACCAATGATTGCACCAATACCGAGCGATGTAAGCCCCCATTTAGTAAGAACTCTTTTAAGTTCTGATTTCTTCATATCAGCTTCGTAGGCTGCCATGGGCTTTTTACGCCAAATACTTTTTTCCATAAAATTTTAGGGTTTGTTTTTAGACTGTTTTACAAATTTTATTGCAATATAAAACAAAAAAGGCTTGGTAAACCAAACCTTTTAGGCAAAATGCAAAATATTGTTTTAATGAATCAATATTTCGGACAAGAGAGTTCTTTTTTATTTCTACTTTTTCTTTGGTTGCTTCGTTCGAAGGGTTCTAATTGATAGGCAATTGAGATTTCGTGCGAGCCGCCTGTGGCGAAACCTAAGCTCGAAATAGTGATGTCATAACTATAGCCTATCGAAAAACTATCTTGGCGATAACCAAGTAAAAAAACAAAAGCATCGTGGTTGGTGCGGGTAATATTTTTCTTTTTAATAGGAATACCTCTGTACCAAAGGCCTGCCGTAAGAGCTGAATAGGTTGCGTAAAAACCCAAATCAAGTTGGTCGAACTTCCCTTGTCTTTTATACAAAAACGCAGGAGAAACCGAAAATTCTTTACCTATATTGGCTGCATTTGAATAAGGGTTATCTAAAGGAATTTTTAATCCTCCACTCACACTTAATTTACGAGGCAGACAATCGCCGGTAGGACAGCCTGCAATAGGGCTTGCTGCTCCAGTATTTAGAAATGTATAAGTTGGTCGATTGATGTGGTGCATCGTAACTCCTAACCAAGTTTGACTGTTATAAAACAAAGCACCGCCACTATAATCAACAAACGTAATAGGCGAAATATTGTTTTTATTAGCGAAAGGGTCATTTGATGCATTACCGGTTAATCCCCTATTGGTATATTGGTCACCAAAAGTAAGGCCTAAATAGTCTAAACTTTTATTAGAGTAGGTACCCTGAGCACCTAAACGCAAAAAATTTTCTTCACCCAACTGAATTTGATAAGAGTAAATACCACTCATTTCAGTGCTTTTTAATCGGCCCGGCCCTTGTGAGTCATTCACTACCATGACGCCAATGCCACTATTGAGTTTTTCGATATAATGGTCAACCGAAAAAGCTGAGGTTACAAAATTGGCATTGATTGAAGGCCATTGGTTTCTGTAGTTGGCAATCAGCCGTGGTGCATAAGCACTACCTGCAAAGGCAGGATTCTGATACATTGGTGCCGCATAAAACTGCGAAAATTGGGCATCTTGAGCCATGCTATTCAAGCAGACTAAAGACAAAAGGATACTTCCTAAATAAAGTTTTTTCATTGCCTAAATTAAAAGCATTCAACGGGTTATGTCTAAGCAAAATTCATTCCAAATACTATTTTTATTATTATTAAACGGATTTAATGGCCTCTTATGTATTTTTTCTAACTTTTGTTTGTAAAAATACGTCAATGTAATAGTAT
>JAFEIL010000457.1 GCA_017495105.1 Emticicia sp.
ATAGTACTTTCGTAATGAATGAAATAGTACAATTGAAGCAAAAATTAAAACAGGAAAACAAATTGTTTGCCGAGTTAGATAGACAAAATCAAAACAAAGAATTGATATTGTTTCTACGAAAGTATAATGAACCTCTTTTGATGGATTTTTATAAATATTATGATTCGATAAGATGAATTTGAAAATAAACATTGTGATTAAAAACAAACCTAAAAAAATATGAAAACTATTTCGATTAAATTAGACTGTGAAGATGATGATTATTCAGCATTGCAAGTACTTGCAGCTATTAATAATTTAGATAATGTTGAAGAATTATTGGCAAATCCAATTTTCGAGTTCATGGAACAACAAAAAGTTAATCTTGATATGCTAAAAGAAACATTAATAAAACTGAAAGAAGGCGAAGCAGAATAATTATTAGCAAAACTGAATGAAACTAAATAACAAATGACACAAGAATTTATCGACAACAACAATTTAGCCGTTGCCATAACTTTTATCCTCCGTGACATGATGGAGGATAGCTGGGTAGAACGCTCCGCATTTTTTAATCAGCAGCACGTAAGGAAAACGCTGCATACCAGAACGGAGTTAAACCGTATTTTGAACAAAATAAATAACACCCAAAATGCTGATTACGTCAATGATATGACGGTTTTCAGCCAAATTATTGAAAACTTTGGCCGCATATTGCTCGCCACACACAAACTCGGCAAACAAGACGAGTTTGTGCTACGCATGGAAAGCATAGCCGTAGAGCTTGGTTGTGCGTTTTTGCCAGAAGATTTAAAAAAAATCAGTTAAATTTTAAAAATAATGCAAGGAATCAAAATAGGGAATTGATTTTTAGATTTTTCTTATACATTTTTCAAATGCCCTTCATGTAAGCATGAACACCTTGAAAATGACTATATAAAAAAACTTGAAAAAAGCGAAAAATACCTGACATACCTTAATTGTAAAGGTTGCAAAAAGAAGCTCGGCATAACCATAAATTATATGTGTGATGTAGTAGTTTGGCTCAAATCAGAAGAAAAAGAATTAATAAAATTAACAGAATAAAAAAATGACAATTAAAGAACTAAAACAACGGCTAAACGAGTTTGACGATAAAGATGAAATAGTTGCCGATGGTAAAGTACTAAGGATTTATCACCCAATAACCGATTGGTATTCTTACATTAGATTTCAAGATTCTGCAAGTACGGAGCAATTAAAGTACGAAGAAAAATTAAAATACCTGAAAGTATCCTTTGGAATTGTTTCTGAATTTAAAAATTTAGATTTTAAAACATTAGATATGATTGTTTCTCTTTCAAAAATAATTGATAATATGAAAGGGGGAACAGATTTGAAATCAATTTTCCAAGTTAAAAAAGAAGTCGAGAAACGAGCTGCAAACAATTCACTTCCAGAAGGATATCAAGCGAACAAACAATGAACAACAACGACCTAAAAAATGAAACAGAAGTACATCAAAGCGATGCTGGAGAAATCAAACGTTTTTTCTTTGTGTGTACAGTAGCTAAAAACTACAATAATAATATGGTATTTAATACTTTTGAAATTATCACAACGGATAATAATTATCCAACTCATATAAATTGCTTAAAAAAGTCTGATGAAATATTTCCAAACGGACATCATATAACACTTCTAAGCATTTCCGAAATACCAGCCGAAGATTGGGAACATTTTGTATATGGATAATGTAAGCTAATAACTATCTTTGATAATATGTCTCACATATTTAACTTAACGGATTAAACTAAAAAAAATAGAAACCTGCTATGAATACAGTACACGATTTATTGATAAAAAATGGCTTTAAACTTTTTAAGGATGAAAGTTTAGGTCTTACAAAACGAAGTCAATATCAACATTCAAACGGTTTTTGTTACAATATTGAAAATAATAGGTTAAGTATAGAGCAATTTTTAGCAAGACACCCCAATTTTATATCAATTTTTTTGATTAATTCTAACAATTAAATAAAACCAATAAACAACAAAATGAACGTATTAACAGAAGGACACACTTACGAGTTGTCAAATTTCGAGAACAAGGATGCAGAAGGTCAAATCCTTCAATTTATCCACAAAGAACCAATTTCTGAAGGTTCAACTGAATTAAAAACGGTTGCTGATGGCACAACAAATGAAGAACTTATTGAAGTGCTTATTGACCGTTTAGGATTTTTACAAGCCAAATTTCCTTGTCGAGAAAATGCAATCGTAATTACAAAACTGGAAGAAAGTTTGATGTGGCTCAACAAAAGAACCGCAGACAGATTTAAACGAAATATTGAAGGTAAAGCATTAGCGTAGAAACACCTCCAACTGGGGCAATTGCGATAAGCAATTGCTTTTTTTGTAAAAAAAAGATGATTCCTTTTACGCATACCGTTGGGCAGATTTTTTCGGTACTAAAATAGAAAGTTGAAAGACTTGTTTATTTAGGGATTGATGTAAAATACCAACCAAAAAAAACACCCTCCAATCCAATTGAAGGGTGTTTTTTTATGCTAAAAAATAACAGTTACTAAAAAAACTTTTAAAAATGTTTTTATTTTTCAGTCAAAAATTTGACTTTTATATAAAAATCATTATTTAAAAGAAATATTTCAATGTCAATGACTAAAATAAGGGCTAATAATGCGGATAAAACAGCCGAATTAATAGCAAAACATATCATTCCACTCACATCGTCAGAAGTAGTCAAAATTTTACCTAAAGTAAAAGGAAATAGCCATCAAGCAACCTGCCGAAAATTATATGATTTTTGCAAACGTAATTACAAGTATGTTCTTGATGATCCAGGTTACGAAGAAATCAGAAGCCCTATCCAAACAATCAAAGATCGTAAAGCCGACTGCGAAGATTATTCTATTCTGATTGCATCTTGTTTGCTCGAACTCAATTATCCAGCAAGCCTACGCATTGTCGATTATGGAGATGGTTTCGGGTGGTCGCATATCTACGTCATTTCAAAAGGAATCGTCATTGACCCCGTAAATGGCCGTTATAATACCGAACCGAAACACATTAAAAAGAAAGATTATCAAGTAAACGGCAAATCCCAAATAATTTTTAATACCGCCAAATCTTACGGTTTAGGACGTATAAGTATTAATCCAGTAGAAGCTCGTAAAAATGGCAGTTTCTACGAATCTGGCAATAAATACACTCGTCAGCCCGAACTCAAAAATGTCATTATTGGCAAAAAAACCAATGTCTCTTTTTCTTTTGATATTGTCGTAAAAGGATATTACGCCATCATTCCAGCCGAAATGTTGCAGCCATCGCATTTAGGCAATATCGAAAATCCCTTACACTTCATACCGGAAGCCCAGCCAAGAAACCGTGCTACTTCCGAATCAGGAGCCAAAACCCCGATACGCATAGCAGAAAACCTACGCCCAGCCGAAATATGCGAAGGTAGCACCGCTTACACAGGTACGCCAATCATTAACAAACGTGGCGAAGTAATACAAGGCAATGGCCGTGGTTTTACAATGCGATATTATTGGGAAAATTTCCCGAATGACCCAAGAAAATATGCTGAATATCTAAGCGAAAATTTATCAAATTTTGGCTTTGAAAGTTTCGTAAAAATCAAAAAAACGAACAACCTTCTTACAGGAAAATCCGAATTTGTGGCATATATCGGGGGTGGCAACGATAGTAGAATCAAAGACTTATCACAGCTAAAAACGATCACAAACCCAGTTTTAGTCCGAATCGTAGATATTAGCGATGTAGAAGCCATCAAGTTTGGCCAATACAAACAAGCAGATTTGGAAGCCATCAGCACAAAAGCCAATGATATAAAATCAAGAGTAAATCTGATTGACGATAATGATTTAAGTCGTGTATTAGAAAGTGCATTTTCACAGTCAGACCCCGACGAAAGTTTATCAAACATCATCCGAAATACAAATCTTATATCGCAGATGGTCAAGCTCGGAGCAGTTCGCCCCGACGAACTCGAAATTTACCTCCGAAATGGCACAATCAACGAAGCAGGAGTAAAGAAAGTATCTGATATACTGATCAATCTTATCTTTAAAGGTCAAGATACCAATTTGCCTGATATATTCGAAGCATTGCCAGTAAGCCTACAAACAGCTATTGCAAAATCAACGCCATCAATTCTTAATGTACCAGCCGAAAATAGCATCAAGCCCGAAATTGCACAATCTATTTTTGCTTTTCGAGATTACAAAGCAAGTAGTATGGAATCGGTAAAAGCATGGTCAAATCAACTATCAATGTTTGGTGGTAAGCCATCCGAAACATATAATCCAATAGCTTTAGAACTTGCCGACCGATACGACAATGCCCGAACACAGAGAGAAATAGTAGCCTTATTTATGCAATATCAAAAAGCGGTAAGCAATCAAGCAGGAGATATGTTTAATGCACCAACAAAAGGCATAAGCAAAGCACAATGGGCAGAAATGTATTTAGGAGTAAAAGGCAAAGCACCAGCACCATCAGAAAACAAAGCCTTCATAATGGCCAAAGCAAAAGTAAAATTGAAATTATTAGCACTTAAATTTTAAAACATAAAACAATGAAATACGTAGATTCAATACCAGTTTACAGTCAATCATACCTACGAGAATTAGGCATAGAATCCGGGCTTGGAAAACTAAACAATAACACAAAAACGCCTTATGATATAATTACTGAAAGAATTGTTGCCCTAATCGAATCTTCAGACGAATTAGTTTGGAGAAAAACATGGGAGACAAAAGAATCAGGGGATCCGCTTTTGCCGATGAATTTCAAATCAAAAGAAAATTACAGAGGTGCAAATCTTTTCTGGTTGGGTATGTTCATGAAAGCTAATAATTTACGAAACCCCTACTTTTTAACATTCAATCAAATAACTGAACTCAAAGGAAGTTTGAGAAAAGGAAGTAAATCAATTCCCGTAGTTTTCTATACAAAAAATTTATACAGAAACACCACCAATGGAAGAACGATTACTGCCGAAAAATTTAAAACCCTAAGCAATGCAGAAGCCAGCAACTATGAGCCATCTTTTACGATGCAGTACTATAATGTTTTTAGTGCCATAGATATTGATGGTATTGAGTTTCCAAACTTCGCCCCATACGTTAAGCCCGAAAAATTACAAATCGAATCATGTGAAGAAATATTGAAAAATGCCCCAAATATGCCGCCAGTAGGATATGGTGGCGATCAAGCATATTATCAATATCCGACCGATATTATTCAAATGCCTAAACTTGAATCATTCGGTAAAGAACAAGAATTTTATTCTACATTATATCACGAAATGGTTCACGCAACAGGTAGCCCAAACCGACTTGATAGAGAAGAAAAGAAAAAACGAAAAGCCTGGGGAGATTCATTTTATGCCTACGAAGAACTAATTGCCGAACTTGGAGCATCGTATTTGTGTGGTCAAGCAGGAATTCTATATTTCACCCTTGATAATAGTGCGGCCTACTTAAAATCTTGGAAAAAGGGAGTTGTAAACGAATTGAAAAATGACCCTAAATTCTTTTTCCGAGCCGCAGCCGATGCCCAAAAAGGTGCAGACTATATTTTGAACTTATTGCCTAAAGAAATTTACGAAAAATATCAAAAAGTAACCATCGAAGGTAAGCCAAGATTAAAAACAGATATAGATCAATCCGAAAACAAAGCCTTCATCATGTCAAAAGCAAAAGCAAAATTGAAATTATTAGCACTTAAATTTTAAAACATAAAACAATGAAAATTACATTATCAAATTACCCAACTTTGTCACCAACCATAAATTGGAGCAAATACCCATCAATACAAAAAGAGGTGTATGAACAAAATAAAGAAGGGTCACTAAATTTCAAATACTGGAGTGATTTGTTGGAAGATGAACAAATCAAAGAAATAGTAGTAAAACACATTTCAGTTTTGAACCAAGGCATGAAAAGCGGTTCAGCCAAAGGAAAATCAGTAATTGCCAAAGCAACCAAAGCCAAAGCAGCAAAAGCCAGCCGTACAAAAGGAACTAAAAAAGTTGCAACCAAAAGAGCAAGCAATAAGCCAAAAGCAGTAGCAAAGCCAAAAGCCACACCAAAGCCAAAAGCAGTAGCAAAGCCAAAAGCAGCACCAAAGTCAAAGCCAGCACCAAAGCCAAAAGCAGCACCAAAGTCAAAACCAGCAGCAAAGCCAAAAGCAGTAGCAAAGCCAAAAGTAGTAGCAAAGCCAAAAGCAGCAGCAAAGCCAAAAGTAGTAGCAAAGCCAAAAGCAGACCAAAAAACGGTATTAAAAGCCGAAATTGCAATATTGAGAAAAAAGTCGGCGATTACATCATCGGCCATGCGTAGAATTAACAGCATTTCAGTAGATGCCATCAAGCAATTGAAAGGTTTAGCAGGAGACAAAGAAATGGAAGCATTGAAGTACGAAAAGGAAATCTTAAAAGCAATCGTTAGCAAAGACATCACTAAGCTAAAGCGTATTGCAAAGTCCTCAAATATAGATGCAAATATTTTAACCGATATTTTATCAAAAAAATAATAAAATGAAAAACCTATTTCAAACCTTAAAAGGACTTTCGACATTACTAACCAAAGAAATGGTTTCAAAAGTTGGTAAGTTTGCCGTACAGCAACTTGCAAGCAAGCACGAAGGAAAGCAATACAATGGAGTAGTAACAGACAAAAAAGGTGAAATACTTTTCGAGGTTATCATATTACCAAAATCACCCGAATACGTCCTTGGTTCGGGTGAATTATTAGCAGAACCAAAGACATTTAAAGTAGGCACAAATACAGTTTATTTGCATTGTGTCTATCAAGATCAAACAGAATAGATGATTAGTTAGAATTGGGTTAGAATGTTTTTTAGACGGTAAAAGCCTTGCATTTACCGTCTTTTTCTTTTCTTTTTAAGCAGAATTATGTATCTTTGATAAGCAAAAAAGACATATCAAAACATTTCAAAAACCCGAACTATCATTGTTCGGTTTTTTTGTTTTCAGCAATACTACGCCAATGTTCGGCTATTTTTCGGTAATGGTCAATCAGCATCATAATATCATTCAAGCCAAAAAAACCATACATGAAAGTATCAAAAGTTGTTTCCTCAATTCCAAGGGCTTGAGCATACTGTTTTGTAATATCTTTTTTCAAAACTTCCTGGTCAAAATGATACCCAATACTTTGTTTAGCTCGATTCCCCATTTTGATAGCTATCGAACTTTGATTTTCGCCACACAAATATACAAGAGCTTCCAGACGTTTGCCGTGATGCGGAGATGCTAAGTTACCAATCATATCGTAGGTTGTTTAAGTTTGAAATTGTCGTTTGTACTGATAGCCCCTATTTTCCTTAAATAAGTTTCAGTTTGTTGTATAGATTCATGGCCGTTTTGTTTCTGTAAATCATAAACACTCGTACCAGCTATTTTAGCTTGTATATTTCCTGTATGCTTCCAGCCATACAAACCATAATCTTTGTCAGTCAAACCGCAAGCAATCAAAGCCTTTCTGTTTTTTTTATAGAAGTAATTAATTCCAGTTGTTTCAGGACCAGGAGAGCCACCAGCCGAAAAAACATAATATTCTTTCGGGTATTCCCTTAGTTTATACTTACTAATCAAAGATTCAAGTTGAGAGCCAATAATTACGTGCCTACTTTTATTCTTTTTTGCATTCTGAACCGATATATAAATAGTTTTTTCAAGAATATCTTTCACCTTCAATAGTCTCAATTCAAGTCTTGGTCGTGCAAAAGTATAAAAGCAAAAGTTCAAGAAGAGCCAAAGTTGTTCGTCACGTTCAACGTTCAAAATATATTCTTTCATCAACCGTATTTGCTCCATGGTCAATGGGTAGTGTGATTCTTCGGATTCAACAATTTTAAGTTCATACACGCAAGGATTCTCGACAATGACTTTCTTTTTTTGATAATACGCAAACACCGATTTTACAAAAGAAACAACTTCATTATGAGTTTTGGCCTTAATGGAGGTATCTAAGTAAATTTCATCAAAAAATAAATTAGCTTGTTCAAAAGAAAAATCTTTGATTGGTAAATTTGTGAAGTTATGTTTTTCACAAAAAGAAAGAAATCTTTTAAAATACCCTTTGTAAGCCTTCACCGACGAACTGGACAAAGAAATAGTTTTCCGAGAAATAAAATTCTCAAATCCTTCCTTAATTGTAAATTCCTGTTTTGTTAGCCGTTTATTTTCCTGTGTTTCTTTAATAAAGTTTGTAGCAGTTTCTTTTTTGTTGAAAGCTACAAATCCTTTATTTATTTTATCCGTAATATCCTTGATTAATTCTTGTGCATATTTGGGTATTCTATTAGTAGGAATAGTTTTCGGAATAAGATTTCGTTTCCGAACAAAAGATTGAGAATCAATATTCCAAATGTAATAAATAACAAGGGGTTGAGTATCGGAATCGACAAACCGAGGTGGTGAAGGATGAATCGGAATAGATTTAGGATTGTCAGCCATTCTGATAGTTTTGTCAAAATACTTAGCAAATTTTACTGCCTTTTTACTGCCATTTTGATTTTCAGTAAGGTCAAAATCTAAAAAAACCGCCTTAGAAGCACCTCTAAGACGGTTTTCAATTGTCGGGGTGGCCAGATTCGAACTGACGACCTTCTGCTCCCAAAGCAGACGCGATACCGGGCTACGCTACACCCCGAGGTGCTAATTGGGAGTGCAAAAGTACAAATTAAATTTTGTAATTCAAACTTTGCACCGAAAACTTTTAAAAGTTTTTTGCGGAGAGAGAGGGATTCGAACCCTCGGTACCCTTATGAGGTACGGCAGTTTAGCAAACGGCTACTTTCGGCCTCTCAGTCATCTCTCCTTTCCAATAGGCTGTTTGCCTTTGGGAGTGCAAATATAAAACACTGTTTTTAATTTTTCACAAATCTGATGCCAAAATTTCTAAAAAAAATTAAAAAAAATTTAATTTTTCCTCTAAACTATTGTCTTTCAAGCATTTAGATTGATGTCTTTTTGGGGCTTCAAAAAAATAATTAAGATTTTTAAAACGTATTTTACCTAAAATTAAAGTAAATTATTGATTTTTGCATATTGAAGCAACATTATCGTCTTTCCATCTTTTATTTCACCCGTTCTTATCATCTCAATTGCTCTCCTGAAATCAATTTCCAGCACATCAATATTTTCTTGTTCATCTTCAGCTCCTCCTCCATCGTTTACTTTCATGGCTTTGCTATATTCGGCTACAAAAAAATAAAGAATTTCAGTAACTGAGCCTGGCGACATATAGGCTTCAAAAACTTTTTTTACTTCGCCAATTCTATAGCCTGTTTCTTCTTCGGTCTCCCGTCTGATACAATCTTCTGGATTATCCTTATCTAAAAGCCCAGCACAAGCCTCTATCAACATTCCTGAGTCATTACCATTGATGTAAGTTGGCATACGAAACTGCTCGGTTAGAACTACGGTTTGATTTTCTTTATTGTATAGCAAAATCGTTGCTCCATTTCCTCGGTCGTAAGCCTCACGAACTTGAGTTTGCCATTCACCTTGCTTATTTCTATACTCAAATATTATTTTCTTTAATACATACCAATTATCTGAAAGTACTTTTTCTTCTATAATTTTAACATTTGGATTCATAATGTTTATATTTGATTGATATTGATTATATTTGAACAAATATTCGTAAAACAAATGAGTTATCAAAGCAGAAAACAGAAAATATTAAAAATCGTAGAAGAACAAGGCGAAGCTGATGTAAAAGAATTAGCTCAGAAAGTCGAAACTTCGGAAATTACAATTAGGAGAGATTTGGCTCTTATGGCTGCCGATGGACTCATTTTTCGTACGCATGGTGGAGCTATGAAGCTTAGTTTAGCTATTATTCCTGTTACTTTTGAACATAAAATTTCGGCCAATATTAAGCAAAAAGATTATATCGCCCGACTTGCCGCACAAGAAATTCAAGAAGGCGACATTATTTTTATGGATTGTGGAAGTACAGTTTCTCGGCTTTGTCAGTTTATAAAAAACAAACGAATAAAAGTTATAACCAATTCTTTACCAGTTGTATATGAATTATCAAACACCGAAGTTTCGATAAATTTGATTGGTGGAGAACTTGATAATAAACGACAGGCGGTTCACGGACAAATTGCAGTTGAGCATATCAGACGCTACCAAGCTGATAAAGCTTTTTTGGGTGTTGATGGAATTTCAATTGAAAATGGCTTGAGTGCTGCCAGCGAAAAAGAGGCCGAAATTACAATCGCCATGTCGAGCAATGCACAGCAAACATATTTATTATGCGATTCGAGCAAATTGGGGAAAGATAAATACTTAAAATTTGCTCCTTTGAGTATCGTTGATATTTTGGTAACGAATGAAGTTTCTGACCAACTAAAGCATTATCAAGATTTTGGAATCAGAATTTTAAACTGATTTTTTCAAAGTTTAATTATAATGATTAAATTTCTCCCGCAGGAACGTCCAAATTGGACGTTCCTACAAGATTGTCGGCACACCCTTCCTAATTTCTATCGCACAATCAATTTCTTAAATTTTCTTAAAAAACATTGCTGTTTTTAAAATATTGATACCTTTGTCTCGTTATCAACTAAAGCCTTAGTTAATTTCCTTTACACAATAACCATCAAACACTTATGAAAAAGCCTTTACTCTCTTTCCATTCCAGTTTTCGTTTGTCTTTTCTTCATTCTTTTGTTTTTTCCACGCCTTATTGATTTGTAAGAAACATCGGGTTTCGTCACAAATCTTCATCGTTTAAGCACATTTCTATTTTCTAAATTGGCGTTTACAATAGTTTTACGAAAAATTTACGTATCTGTTTGTAACTTTTCTTAGCTAACCAAGTAAGTTTGAGCAATGAAAGAAATGTACTATTTAGAAAAAATTAGTGCAATAATCTAAAAAATACGACTCATTAAAAACAGTTTCCACCACAAAAATTCAAAAACACTCTTTATGAAAAAAGCTATTATTAACACTCGGGCAATACTCTGCCTATTATTGCTTGCGTGCGGGGCTACGTTTGCTCAAAATCCAGCTCGAATAAACATCAAAGGTACGGCCATTGATTCGAGCAATGCCGTAATGCCCTTCGCCACTGTTATGCTACTGACCCCAAAGGACTCTACGCTCGTTAATTTTGGTAGAACGGACGAAAAAGGGAATTTTGAGTTCAAAAACGTAAAAAACCTTAATTATTTATTAAAAATTTCGTCGGTAGGATATTTGCCTTTTCAGGAAGAAATAAAACCAAGCGATAAAGCTATCAATGATTTGGGGAATCTGAAACTCAAACCGATTGCCAAAGAATTGATGGAAGTTGTAATCAGAACCGCACGGGCTCCGCTGAGTATCAAAGGCGATACGATTGAGTACAATGCCGCCTCTTTTAAAGTACCACCAGGCTCTACTGTGGAAGATTTACTCCGAAAACTTCCAGGTGTTCAGATTGACCAAGAAGGAAATATCAAGGCTCAAGGGCAAGATGTAAAAAAAGTAACCGTTGATGGAAAGCAGTTTTTTGGAAGTGACCCTAAATTAGCAACAAAAAATCTTCCTGCTGAAGCAATTACTAAGATTCAGGTTTTTAATGACAAAACCGAACAATCGAAAATAACAGGTATTGATGATGGAAAAAAAGAAAAAACCATGAATCTGGAGCTAAAGGAAAGTTTCAAAAAAGGTGGTTTTGGTAAAGCTACGGTTGGTGCCGGAACTGACCAAAGAGCGGAGTTTAAGGGGAACTATAATAAATTTGACACTAAACAGCAATTTGCCTTTATTGGTAATATGAATAATACGAATCAAGGTGGAATTTCGTGGGACGATTATCAAGATTTTAAGGGCAGTAGTGCTTTCAACTGGGGCGATGATGCTGACTTTGGTTTCAGTAGCGGACGAAGATTTGTCTATTTTGGTGACGAAGATGAAGGTGTGAGTATTTCGCCAAGTGGTGGTGGCAATCGTAATCGTGGTTTTTCGTCTAATGGTTCGGCTGGTCTTAACTATAACTACGACACTAAAAAAACCAAGTTTACCTCAAGCTACTATTACAACCAAGTCCGTAGCCTAATGGATTCTTATGCGTTTCGTAGGACTTTCTTACAAAATAACGAATCTTTTGATACGAAAGATACAAGCAACAGAACGAGTTTTAGTGGAAATCATCGAGTAAATCTAAGATTCCAAAAGGAAATCGACTCGCTCAATACCTTGATTGTTATCAGCAATAGCCGCTTTACAGATGCAAACGATACTTATGGAAGTAACCAATTTTTTTACAGAAATAATCTATTCAGAAGTGGTACTGAAATTGATAATAACGGCGGTAAAAACTCTTTCGGAACGGTAAACTCGGTTATTTTTCGCCATAAATTCAAGAAAAAAGGCAGAAGCTTTGCAATAAGTGCTGGCTATAACATGAATCAAGGTGATGCCAATGCACGACAAGTTTCGTTGAATAACTTCTTGAATGCAACAACCGTCAATGATGCCATAAGGAACATTCGTCAACTCAATACTACCAATAGCACAACAAATTTGTATAAAGGAAGCTTATTATTTGTTGAACCATTAAATAAGAAACTTTTCTTAGAAACATTCTATAATACAAGTTTGCAGAGCAGTAAAGTGAATCGGGATGTGGACAGTATTTATATTAAAAATGAAAAAGAAGCTTACAGCATCGTGAACGAATTGAGCCGAAATTATTTGAATGAAATCACGTACAATCGCGTTGGAACGAGCCTACGATATTCATCAAAAGGTTTGAATCTTTCGGGAGGTTTGGCATGGCAACATTATAACCTAACGGGTGAATTTATCAATAATAAACTAACGCAACAAAAAGGAATAGTAAGCAGAAATTTTTCGGCATTTGCACCGAATGTTTCGCTTAATTATGATTTGAAAAACAATCGCTATTTATACGCAGAATATAATGTAGGTGTGCAAGAACCAAACATTCGAGACTTACAACCAATTGTAGATAATAGTAATCCACGTTATATTTCGGAGGGAAATCCTGACCTTTTGCCGCAAGTAACCAAAACTGTTAGTGGTGGTTTCAATAAGTTTGACCCAGCAACATTTATTAATTTATACATCAACTTCAACTTTGATTCGTACACCAATCAAGTTGTTTATAATCAAACAGTTGATGATAATTTCATTACTCGCACAAAGCCTGTTAATATCTCTGGAGGCTGGTCGGCTGGGCCTTATTTGGGTTTTGGTTTTCCTTTGAAAAAAACAAAGGCAACTATGAATGTAAATAGTAGTGCTTTTTATAGCAAAAACTTATCGTATATCAACGGAATTTTGAATAATACCAATAACGATAATTATAATATCGGTGTCAGACTCGACCTCACTCCACTTGATTGGTTTACGTTTTATGCAAATGCTAATTTTGGCATCAGTAATACCAAATATTCGATTAATTCTGAGCAAAATCAGCAGGTGTTCAATAATAATTTTGGTGGCGACATGAATATTAAATTTCCGAAAGGAATTTATTTCAATACTAAATTTAATTATCGAGTTTATAAAAACGAGCGTTTTGGTTTCGACCAAAAGATTCCTTTGATGAATATGTCGGTTTATAGAGTTGTAGGCAAAGCCCAAAAAGCAGAGATTCGTTTTACGGCCTATGACATTTTCAAACGTAACCTCGGCATCACGCAATCGGCTAATCAAAACTTTGTTTCACAAGAGCGTGTTCAGACGCTTTCAAGATATTTTATGTTGAGTTTTACGTATAATATGAGAGGTGTAAAAGCCCAAATTCGTAAACGTAATTCGTGGGATTGATTCAATTATTATAATTGGCACATTGTTTTTCAAGGGCAATGTGCCACCTAAATTCAAGACAGATGAAAAAATACAGTATTATATATTCAAGCATTTTGTTGTTTGTGTGTTCGCTTACTTTTGCTCAAAAAGATGAGGGCATTATCAATTTCGAGCGAGTGGTGCATTATCCTAAAATCATTGCCCGATTGCCTTATTTGAGTCAAGAAGAAAAAGACCGTGTAAAACTCACTTGGGGAAGTGATGATGATTGGAAAGAAAAAATGAAACTCGTTTTTAGTCCAACTAAAAGCTTATATACTTACCTCAACGACCAAGGAGAAAGCGAAGACGGCACTTGGGCGTGGCGAAACGACGAATTGATTATTACCAGAGATTTTGAGAAAGAAAAGAAAACTGAAGTAATAGAAATGCTCGGCAAGACCTATATTGTGGACGATTCGCTGCACACACCAAAATGGAAAGTGATGAATCAGATTAAGGATGTGGCGGGCTATATTTGTATGAAAGCAGTGACTGAAGATACTGTAAAGAAACAGAAAATTACCGCATGGTTTGCTGGGGATATTCCTGTTTCGGCTGGCCCTGAGCGTTATTTTGGCCTTCCCGGTGTAATTTTAGAGTTAGATATTAACGAGGGAGATGTGGTAATTACAGCAACAAAAGTTGAGTTCAAAAAATTGGATAAAGAATTGATTATTCCAAAAACGAAAGGTAAAAAGATTAAAGATGCAGATTACGACGCTTTGCTTCGTAATCACCTAAAAGATAGCATCAAATCGCAACGAAATCCTTATTGGGCAATTAGATATTGAAATAAAGATTTGATAAAAAAAATCACAAACCTCGTTTTTGACTTGGTTTGTGATTCATAATAATGGTTGAAAGTATCAACCTACTGTTTTTTAGTCACAGAATTAAAAGTATTTTGAGTACATTGGGTACTGCTATGAAGTTTTTCGGCAAAAGTCAAATTGTTTTTCCTCAGACCTATTCGAATAAGACTCATCAATAACTATGATAAATAATATCAATTCATTAGTTTATATTATTAAAGTTGCGGCAACATTTTTAAAATTGGATTATAATATATTTTGCTAAAAAGTCCAGACTTAAGATTTATCAATTGGCTGAACGGCTTATTTTTTAGACTTCTGAAGTCATCAAATAAAACAAGCCCCCTTTTCAGTACAGATTCCTCTTATGTAAGCAACTAAAGTATTTTGCATCAAAACATTTGGTGAATAGTTTAGCTCTTTTAATTTACTATTACGAGTAATATTTGTATATAAAATTATCATTGTTTCGAATACGCTATCAGCTTTCAACTCACTTCTAAAAAAGCCTTCTTCTATTCCTTCGGAAACTATACTTTTCGTTTTAATCATGCTTTTTGAAAAAAACTTTTCAACGAGTAAATCCTGTAATTTTGGATAGTAGTAATTTAAATCATGATAAAATAAATGACTTGTGCCAAAGTCAAGTTTAAATCCTTCGTAAAAAAACAATAGAATACTTTCCACTGGATTTGAATACGCTTTCTCTAAAAAAACAAACCTTTCTGACAATTCGGAATAATGCAAAAATAAACACTGCATTAGGAGGTCTTCTTTATCAGCAAAATATTTATAAACCGTTTTGGTGGAAATCCCTAAAGGCTCAATGAGCTTTTGAATAGTCATTTGCTTAATTCCATGTTCCAAAAACTGCTGCAACGAAGCTTCGATTATTATCTCTTTTTGGGTCATTATCTTAAAAACATGCTACAAATGTAACTATTTTTTTTAAATGGAAAATATTCTTCAAAAAATATTTTCCATTTAGAGCATTGAATTTCCTATTAAATCCATTTCTCACACAGAATAATTTAAAATACTCTTTAATTAGTTATAAATACTTAATTACAGACAAGAAATAACCGACAAAAATGTTTTAATCAATTTTCTGATAATCAATCTTTTATCGCTCTTTTATTGCTGTAGCGAACCGTCTCGAATTCCATTTCTCGTTTCTTACTTCTCAGTACTTAATTTCATTTTTTAGACTTTTGAAAGTCATCAAATGAAACAAGCCCCTTTTCAGTACAGATTCCTCTTATGTAAGCATCTAAAGTGTTTTGCATCAAAATATTTGGCGAATAGTTTAGCTCTTTTAATTTACTACTGCGAGTAATATTTATGTACAAGAGAGTAAATGTTTCAAATACAACATCCCCTTTCAACTCACTTAAAAAATAACCTCCTTCTATTCCTTCAGCAATTAAATTTTTTATTTTAATCATGCCTATTAAAAAAAACTTTTCAATAATTAAATCCTGTAATTGTGGATAATAGTAATTTAAATCATGATAAAATGTTTGACTTGTACCAAAATCAAGTTTAAAAACCTCATTATAAAACATTAGAACACCGTCTACTGGATTAGACATCTCCATTACTAAAAAAGGGAATTTTTTTAGTAATTCGGAATAATGCAAAAATAAACACTGCTTTAAGAGATCTTCTTTATCAGCAAAATATTTATAAACTGTTTTGGTGGAAAGTCCTAAAGGCTCAACAAGATTTTGAACAGTCATTTGCTTAATTCCATGTTCCAAAAACTGCTGTAACGAAACTTCAATTATTCTCTCTTTTTGGGTCATTATCTTAAATCCTTTAC
>JAFEIL010000015.1 GCA_017495105.1 Emticicia sp.
TGATAAATGAGTATTTTCACCCTCAATTAATAAAGAAACTTATGAAAGTTTCATTTCTACAATTGCTAATAAGCCTGGTAGGTTTCGGAATTTCGTATGCCCACCCAGCCACAGGACAAGATGTTCTTGAGCAAAAAATAAGCGTAAAAGCTAGCAATGATAATCTAAAAACAACACTCAATATCATTGAGAATACTACAAGCGTACGATTTGTCTATAATCCAAGAGAGATTAAGATTGGACAAAAGATATCAGTAGAAATTAAGAACGAGTCATTGAAAGAAGTATTGGAAAAAATCTTTAGGCCTTTACAAATTTCTTACGAAGTAAATGGTAAGCAAATTTTATTATTCAAAAACTCCCTTGGACTAATTACCGAGCCTCGACTATCATTACCAACTGGCAGTATCGAAACTACAAAAACTGTTCAAATGCTAACAGGAAAAGTAACTGACGAAAAAGGAGAGCCTATTCCAAGTGTAAGTGTGGCCATTAAAGGCACCACAAAAGGCACCAACACTGATATTTCAGGAATGTATCGTTTAGATGTTCCGAGCAATCAAGCAATATTGGTATTTAGCTTTGTAGGTTATACCACCCAAGAAGTAGTTGTAGGCAACCGCACAATAATTGATGTTTCGCTCACACCAGATGATAAAGCCCTTGACGAGGTAGTGATAGTTGGTTATGGTGAGCAGAAAAAGAGGGATTTAACGGGAGCATTGTCGTCAATTCAGTCGAAAGACATTGTTAGAGGAAACCCAACATTGGCGGCTAAAGCTCTACAAGGTCAAGTCGCAGGTGCAACCATCACAAAATCTGATAACAGACCAGGCAGCAGCTATAATATAACAATTAGAGGTGAAAATACGATAAATAACTCAACTGCTCCTTTAATTGTAATTGATGGCTTGATGGGAGGTGATATGAACAACCTTAATCCAAATGACATTCAATCAATGGATGTATTGAAAGATGCATCTTCAACTGCTATTTATGGTGCAAGAGGGGCAAATGGCGTGATTATTATAACCACCAAAAAAGGCGTTTCTGGTAAGCCCCGAGTAAGTTATGACTCGTATGTGGGTGTAAAAAATCCAGCACACTTACCTAAAATGTTAACTAGCGAGCAGTTTTATAAAATTGCCTACACCGATAGAGTGTTGGAAGGTTCGACTGGTGCTACCTTCACAGCAGCCGAAATGGCAAATATTAAAAATGGTGTAACGGCTGACTGGGTAGGATTGGTAACAAGACCAGCAACCCAAACTAATCATAATATTAGCGTTGCGGGTGGAACAGAAAAAACAACCTATCGTTTTTCGGGTGGATATTTATTAGAGCAAGGAAATGTAATAAGTACAGACTATAAACGATATAACTTAAATGCAGGTCTTGATAGCAAATTAGGTGAGCATTTCAAAGTTGGATTTACTTCTTATGTAACTTATTCTGACCAAAACTTAGGCTCGCAAGAATCTTTGAGAGGTGCTTATCGTGCAAGACCAACGGGAACACCTTACTTTGCAGACATAGCAAATCCAAGTGAAAACCAAGACATAAACTATAATGGATTGGCAATTTGGATGGGTATTAATGATAAACAAGTACCTAACCCTTTGAGTGATACAGACATAAATGTATCAAAATTACAAACGACTAATGCAAATATCATGGGTAATACCTATGTAGAATATACGCCAATTAAAGGCCTAAGCATTCGTTCATCACTTTCAGCAACTTATGGCACATCTCGTATAGGAGATTTTAGGGGTCAATGGTCAAAAGCACAAATTGGGTCAAAACCACGCACACAATTTGATAGTCGCTTGGTAGGGAGTTATACCCTTGATAACATTATTAACTATAACCTTGACTTAGGAAAACATAAATTCACTGTTACAGGATTACAGAGTGCATTTTATCAGAGAAACGAATCTTATACGGTAGCAGTAAAAGACCTTCCTTATGATTCTGACTGGTATGCTTTGAATACTGGTACTGTTACAGGCTTTGGTAGTTCATTGGTTGAGCGTTCGATTGCCTCTTACATGGGAAGATTAAATTATTCATTTAACGATAAATACCTACTGACACTAACGGGTCGTTCGGATGGAGCTTCTCAATTGGCTCCTGGTAACAAATGGGCATTTTTCCCGTCGGTAGCGTTTGCTTGGAGATTGATTGACGAATCGTTTTTACAAAACGCAAAAGTACTTTCTAATTTAAAATTAAGAGCTAGTTATGGAGAAGTTGGAAACTCAACCGTAAATCCATACAGTACTCAAGCAGGTGTTTTAAATACTGGGTATGATTTTGATGGAGCAGCCGCTTATGGTTTTGCACCACAGAATTTAGGCAATAAAGATTTACGTTGGGAAAGAAGTAAAGAACTTAATTTTGGATTAGACTTTGGTTTTTTCAGAAACCGAATTTCTGGAACAGTGGAGGTCTATGATAGAAAAACAGTTGACTTGATTCTGAATCAAAAAATACCTACGGCTTCAGGTTTTTCTCAAGTAACATCAAATGTTGGTAAAATTCAGAACAAGGGTATTGAGATTTTATTAAATACGGTCAATGTTGCAACCTCAAACTTTACCTGGAATACAACCCTAACGTTTACTAAAAATAATAACAAATTACTTTCATTATACGGTGAAGGACAAACGGTTGATAAAGGCAACAAACTATTTGTTGGCTACCCTATTAGGTCAAATTTTGATTATAAATTCGATGGAATTTGGCAAACAGCTGATAAAGATTTAGCCACCAAATACAAGCAAGTGCCAGGTTCGGTAAGAGTTGTTGATTCAAACAATGACGGACAAATCTCTTCAACCGAAGGTATTGACGATAGAATGATTTTAGGAACAGCATTACCTAAATTCTTGATGGGAATGACAAACCGTTTTAAATACAAAAGTATCGACTTGTCTTTCTTTGCCTATTATCGAAACGGAACAGAGTACAGAAACAACACATTATCTGGCACATTCGGTGAGATTGGGACTCGTTACAATAGTTTAGCTTCAATAGATTATTGGAGAAGCGACAACCCATCGAATACTTATTATGGTGTAGTTGCTGCTAACCCTTACCGTGCAGCGATTTTTTATCAAGATGCAAGTTTTTTAAGAATTTCAGACATAACATTTGGATATACACTACCAAAAGACAAACTGGATAAGTTTAAAATGTCGAATGCTCGTATTTATACACAAGTGATAAATCCATTTATATTCACCAAATACACAGGATTCGACCCGGAGTTTAACTCAGCAATTTATCAAGATGATGTGCCTTCAATGACCGTAAGTGTTGGTCTTAATGTAAGTTTCTAATATCCTAAATTTGACATAAAATGAAATCAATATTATTTAAACGATATAATTTTTGGCTAGTTACAAGTTTATTTCTTGTACTGTCGGGCTGTAAAGATAAATTTTTGGACGAGATTCCAAAAACAACATTAACCACTGATGTTTATTATAAAACTGAAGCTGGTTTTGAGGATTTGGTACGTTCTTGCTATCCATTATTAAGAAATATTCACCAAAACAGGGTTTTAGTTCTGAATGGAACAGATATTTTTTCAGCACAAGGTGGTTGGAATCCTTCGGCTGTCAATGGCAAAGAAACTCCACCAAGTTTATACGATGTTTATGATTCAAGATTTAATGCAACTTTGCCCGAAATTCAAAATTTATGGCAATTACTATATGCTGAAATTGCTCGAACAAACACAGTAGTTTCTCGTGCAGATGGTATTACCACCATGGCAGCGGCATTGAAAGATACAAGAATTTCGGAAGCGAAATTCTTAAGAGCTTTGAGTTTGTTTTATGCTGTACAGCAATGGGGAGACATTCCAATGCCATTATCGGAGGTTACAACGCCAAGCAAAGATTTTCCTCGTGTTCCTGCGGCTGATGTTTACAAACAAATCATTGCTGATTTACTTGATTGTGAAGCAAAATTACCTGCAGTTGCCTCAAATTATGGACGTGTCTCGAAAGGGGCAGCCCAGTTTTTATTATCTCGTGTATATTTAACAAGGGGTTGGAACTATAATAATTCGCTTGGCGGAACAAACGCTGATTTTGATTCTGCACTACTTTATGCCGACAAAGTAATTGATACTTACCCTTTAGCGACAAATTACAGTGATTTATTTCCGAAGCGTTCAAATAATCCTTTGACCCAATACACTGGAGCTCAAAATGATAAAAATGCCGAAATTATATTCGCAGTTCAATATAATACTGATGTTTTGACAAATAAAACCGACGCCGCTTTCTCACCCGATGCGGCAGGTGGAAACGATTTACACTCAAAATTTGGCCCGAGTGGTGAAGGTTTTATTGGTAGTAAAGGCCGTACGACAGACTATAATCGTTGTCTTGGCGTTCACCAAATCAATACTGCTACTTATCGCTTCTTCGACCCAGAGAATGACACTCGTTATGCCCATAATTTTGTAAGTGTGGGCTATGCACTTGCTGCAGTGAAAGATTTCAAACCTCTACCTTTAAGTAATGCCAATTTGAAAGTATCTTTTGCTGCTGGCGATACAGTATTGCTTTGCCGTCCTTGGAACAAACCGGCTACTACACTGTCAGAAAGAGGCATTGATTTAGGAGGAAAGAAAAACTACGCAGTCGTAAATACTGATGAATATGGCGGCGGATATCCGATTGATAATTCAGGTTTGAATGTTCAAGCTCCATTGATGTGGAAGTTTTGGCAGCCAGGTATTCCATATGGTGATGCATTCGGAACTTTTAACGAATGTATTTTCCGTTCTGCTGAAGCATATTTAATAGCAGCCGAAGCTATCGTAAAAGGTGCAAAAGGTGGCAAATTGGGCGGTGCTGAGGTTTATTATAACCGAATTCTCGACCGTGCTTTGGGCACAAAAAAAGGAACAGACCCGAAATGTGCGGCTGCTCCAGAAAACCAAAAATCACTCCAAACAGCATCATATAGAGCAACTGCTTCGAATGTAACAATTGATTTGATTTTGGATGAAAGAGCAAGAGAATTTATGGGCGAATATAGCCGATGGTTTGATTTGAAGAGAACAGGAAAACTGGTTGATAGAGTCAAGAAATTTAACCCTTGGGTGAAAGGCCAAGCAATTGCCGATAAGCATTACTTACGACCAATTCCTCAAAGTGAAATTGATTTATCGTTTCCTGCTATGAAGCAAAATGCAGGATATTAATTAATAGTAGATTTGTTAATAAATATAATCAAAAAGAGAGGAGGAATTTTCTTCTTCTCTTTTTTCTACTCAAACCCTTATTCAACCCTAACTATGAAAAAATATTTTTTATCAATCCAAACCACTATCCTACTACTTTTCTGTTGTTTGCTGGCACAAGCACAATGGAAAGACCTTTTCAATGGTACAGATTTAAAAGGCTGGACTAAAAAAAATGGTAATGCAGAATACAAAATCATCAACAAAACCATAGTTGGAGTTTCGCAACTCAATACACCTAATTCTTTTTTATGCACCGAAGAAACCTACGGTGATTTTGTACTAGAGTTGGAACTCAAAGTTGAAGCAGGTTTAAACTCTGGCATACAAATTAGAAGTATCAGCGACCCAAACTTTCAAGCAGGGAAAGTGCATGGTTATCAAGTAGAAATCGACCCAGGCGATAGAGCTTGGAGTGGAGGAATCTTCGACGAAGGACGCAATGGTTGGTTATATCCTTTATCTATTAATCAAAAAGGTAGAACAGCTTTTAGAATGGGTCAATGGAACAAATACCATATCGAGGCTATTGGCAATAGTATCAAAACTTGGGTAAACGGTATTCCTTGTACAAATCTTTTAGACCCACAAACTGCTCGTGGATTTATAGCTTTACAAGTGCATCAAATCAAGCGTGAAGAACAAGTTGGGCTGACAGTACAATGGAAAAGCATAAGAATTGCTACCGAAAATTTGCAGGAAGTAGTATGGAAAGGCGGGGAAGAAGCTCCAGAAGTAAGTTATTTGGTAAATAAATTATCAGAAAATGAAATCAGAAAAGGCTGGCGATTACTATGGGATGGCAAAACTACCGCAGGCTGGCGTCTGGCCAATTATGATAAATTTCCAGCAGTAGGTTGGGCAGTTCAAGATGGAATATTAAAAGTTTTGGGTACAAAAAAAGACTCTTTGGTGAAAAGTGGTGATATAATCACCGACAAAGAGTTTTCAAACTTTGAACTCGAAATGGACTTTAAACTAACTACTGGTGCAAATAGCGGTCTGAAATATTTTGTAGTTGAAGATCGCAAGAAGAGAGCAGGAACAGGTGCTGGTCCTGAATTTCAAATTTTAGATGACAAAGTACACCCCGATGCCAAACAAGGTGTCAATGGAAACCGTACCACTGGATCACTTTATGACCTAATCACAGCTGAAAATCTTTCGGAAGGAAATAAGGATAAAAGAATGAATCCACCCGGAAAATGGAATAAACTACGCATTGTCTCGAAGGATGGGCATGTAGAGCATTGGCTTAACAATCTAAAAATGGTTGAATATGACCGACATTCTCAAATATTCCATAATCTCGTTGCGAAAAGCAAATACAATACTTATCCAAATTTCGCACAAGCAGTTTCGGGGCATATTCTATTACAAGACCACGGTGATGAAGTTCATTTCAGAAGTATAAAAATCAGAGAATTTTAAGCAAATACCCTTTATCAACAAACGTATTATCATATTTACCACCCATGAATAGAAGAAATTTTGTAGCAATGGGAGCTACTTCGCTTTGTACATTGCCTTTCGTTGGATTTGGTTCATTTCACCAAAAATCAGAAGTTAAACCAGCTTGGTTACTCGAATGGATTAAGATTCATGACAAACAGTTGCCCAACTTTAAAGCATTAAAAATTTCTGACCCAAAGCATAAATATGTGGGTGGCTACATGGATGATGTTGAGATTCCAAATCCACACTCAACGGCTGGATTTATTGGCAAAGCCTGTATGCTAATGTCCTGTCCTGAGTCTTCGTTTTATCAATCAGGCGATGTTTTGAAAGAAGTAGAAGCCGCTGCCAAAGCCATGCTCCAATTTCAACACAGTGATGGAACAATTGATTTACTTGCAACTAATTTTCATTCAACACCTGATACGGCTTTTGTTTTAGAAAACATTATTCCTGCTTATAAATTTTTGAAACAATCAAACACGAAAGGCTCAGAAAATGCACTTGAATTATTGCAAAAATTCTTAAAAAATGCAGGAGAAGGGCTTATAGTGGGTGGAATTCACACGCCTAATCACCGTTGGGTGGTTTCAGCAGCTTTGACAAAATTGAATGAGATTTTTCCTGACAAACGATATATCGCTCGTATCGACCAATGGCTTGCAGAGCATATCGACCTCGACCCAGATGGACAATACACCGAAAAAAGTACTAATAGTTATTCGCCAATTGTCAATCGCTCATTGATTATCATGGCAAAAGGACTTAATAAGCCCGAATTATTAGAGCCGGTGTTTAAAAACCTCGAAATGACATTGTACTATGTTCACCCAAACGGTGAGGTTGTTACTGAGGCTTCGAACAGACAAGACAAAGGCACAATTGGCAATATGTCGAGATATTATTATTGCTATCGTTTCATGGCATTGCAGAAAAACAATGGTGAAATGGCGGCAATGGCTCGCCAAATTGAAAAAACCAGTACCAAAGAGCAATTGGCTGGCTATCTTGATTATTTCTTAGAAGACCCAACGCTTTGGAAAGAATTACCTGCCGATAAACCATTACCAATTAATTACGCAAAAAATTTCCCTTATTCAGGAGTAGTGCGTATCAGACGTGGAAATTGGGATAGTACGTTTTTATCAAACAATACGAGTTGGCTTACTTTTCACAAAGGAAATGCAGTTTTGCAGGCCATGCGAGTGGCAAGTTCTTTCTTTGGAAAAGGGCAATTTCAGTCAGAAAAAATTGAGCAACAAGGCGATACTTGGATTTTTAGAAAATCACTCGAAGGTCCTTATTATCAACCACTTGACAAAGACAAAATATCTCCAGATGGTGATTTAGATAAAATGCCAAGAACACTCCGCAAGCAAAGCGAAATTCAAAAACTCGAAACAATTGTCAAAATCAAGGAAGCAAATAACGGTCTTGAAATTGAAATCAATATGAGTGGTACAGAAGGTGTTCCTGTTTCGCTTGAATTAATTTTTAGAGCTGGTGGTTCCTTTTCGGGTGTGACAAAATCAACAAAAAACGAAAATGCTTATCTATTTTCTGAGCAAAAAGGCAGCTACACAGTTGGCAACGATAGCATTAATTTTAGCTCAGGCAAAGTCGAACACAAGAATATTCAGTTGCGTGGAGCTTTGCCCGCAATGGATGCTCCAACGGTTTATTTGACAGGTTTCACGCCTTTTCGGCATATTTTAAAACTAAGTTGATTTAATTATTCATCTATTTCCACAACATTTTTTCTGTGTAAAACTCCGTGGTAAACAATTTATTTACAAAAGATAACTTTAAAATCTAATATGTATTTGTTACGAAGCACTCTAATTTTATTGGTAATAATCATAACAACAAGTTTTTCAAACGCCCAAAAAGTAAAAGTCGAACCAGTTGATTTAGTATTTCCTTTGGTCGATGCCGCTAACTCGCGTTGGTTTTTCTTCAATTCGGCTACTCGCCCTTTCGGCATGGTCAATTTAAGTCCAGATAATGCCATTGATGCCGATTGGAATGCAGGTTATCGTTATGAAAAAGACAGTATCAAATGTTTTAGTCATGTGCATGGTTGGCAATTATCTGGGATTCCTGTTATGCCCACAACAGGTGATTTTAAAGGACATTTAGGCTCAAATCAATATGGTTCAAAGTTTTCACATACAACCGAAACAATTAAGGCAGGTTATCATAAAGTTGTGTTAGATGCATACGGTATTACAGCTGAGTTGACCTCAACAACGAGGGTTGGTTTTCATAAATATACTTTTCCTAAATCCGAAAAAAGTCAAATCCTCTTTGATTTTTCTACTTTTCTTGGACCATCAGATACTCAAAAAGGTTTTGTAAAAAAAGTAAACAACCAAGAAATTGAAGGCTATGCTATCATGGCACCGACCGTTCGCCGACCAAAAACCTTGACCGTTTTTTTCGTGGCTCAATTCGATAAGGCTTTTGATTCATTGAAAGGTTGGAGAAAAGGACAATTAGAAGAAATAAATAATAGTATTGAAGGCGAAAAAATTGGAGCGTATGTAAATTTCACAACAAAAGCTGGCGAAGTTAGAAAAATGAAAGTAGCCATTTCGTACGTTAGCGAAGCACAGGCTCGATTGAATTTGAACAGTGAATTGCCTCATTGGGATTTTGAAAAAACGGTAAAAGATAGCAGAGAAGATTGGAACAAATGGCTTAGCAGAATCGAAATTGAAGGCGGAACTGATGTTGAAAAAAGAAGATTTTATAGCGATTTATGGCACGCTTTGCAAGGAAGACGCATTATTTCGGACGTAAATGGCAAATATTCTGACATGACAGGCCCCGAACGTCTCATCAAACAAATTCCGTTAGATGCCCAAGGAAAGCCCAAGTTCAATCACCATAATTCAGACTCGTTTTGGGGAGCACAATGGACTATTAATACTCTTTGGCATTTAGTTTACCCTGAAGTTACTGAATCATTTGTTAATTCGATGGTGATGATGTACCAAGATGGCGGACTTATTCCTCGTGGCCCTGCGGGAGGAAATTATACCTACGTGATGACAGGAGCAGCAACAACACCTTTTATTGTCAGTGCTTATTTAAAAGGAATCAAAGGTTTTAATATTGAAAAAGCCTATGAAGGCCTACGAAAAAATCATTTCCCAGGCGGAATGATGAGCAAAGCAGGCTACGAACACAATACCTTCAAAGGCGGTGGGATTGAATATTATTTAGAGCGGGGTTATGTGCCTCACCCTTTGAGTAAAACCAAATATGGTTTTCATCAAGATGGCTCTACTCAAACCTTAGAATATGCCTATCAAGATTATACATTGGCACAAATGGCCAAAAAATTGGGCAAAAATAACGATTATGAGCTATTTATGAAACGTGCCAATAATTATAAAAATATTTGGAACGCTGACATTGGCTGGATGTGGAATAGAACTCTCGATGGAAAATGGGCAGAACCTGTTGACATTTTACGCTATGATAATGGTTGGGAAGAAGGCAATGCAGCACAATATGTATGGTTTGTACCGCATGATGTTCAAGGCCTGATAAACTTGATGGGAAGCCGAGAAGCATTTACGACCAAGCTAAATACTTCGTTTGAAAAAGCCGAAAAACATGATTTCGTTTCGGGAAAATCGCACGATAAAGAAACTTTGGAGGAATTACGTCGAGTTTATATCAATTATGGAAATCAGCCAAGTATTCAAACTGCCTTTTTATTTAATTATGCTGGCTCTCCGTGGCTGACTCAATATTGGTCACGCCAAGTAATTGACAAAGTTTATAGCGGCATTTCACCTCAATTTGGTTATAGCGGCGACGAAGACCAAGGTCTAATGGGAAGTTTGTCTGTTTTAATGAAATCGGGTATTTTTTCTACGAATGGCGGCACTTCTTCTGAGCCATTTTACGAAATCAGTAGCCCTATTTTCAATAAAATTACTTTTCATCTAAACCCAAAATATTATTCGGGCAAGACATTTACCATTGAAGCCAAAAACAATTCTTCAAAAAATTTATATATCCAATCTGCTCAATTGAATAGTCAATCATTGAATAAACCTTGGGTTTTACATGAAACCGTTGTAAAAGGCGGAAAATTGACCTTAAATATGGGTGAAAAACCCAATAAAGCATGGGGTAGTAAGCCAGAGCAAGCTCCACCTTCAATGACAATAAAATAAATTTAATAGCAGTATTTTGAGTAAAAACTATGAGATGTTTTAAAAACTTTCGGCTCATTTTATTCTCCTTAACTATTCTCTTATCCTTGAATTGTTTTTCACAAGACAAGAGTAATGTGGCAGAGTTGATGTATAAGCAGGTGGATACTTTAAAGTTAGGCTTAAAAATCTATTATCCAGCATCTTTACAGAAAGAACTAAGTTATCCAACCATTGTTTTCTTTTTTGGAGGCGGTTGGAACGGGGGTTCTATAAAACAATTTGAAATTCATGCCTTGCACTATGCTGCAAAGAATTTCATTACGGTTTTGGTAGATTATCGGGTAAAAACAAGACACAATACTACGCCATTTGAAAGTTTAAAAGATGCGAAATCAGCAATTCGATATTTGAGAAAAAATGCCATAAAATTGGGTATTGATGCCAATCGAATCGTCGGGTCGGGCGGTTCTGCGGGAGGGCATTTGGCTGCAGCCTGTTTTACAAATGAATCTATTAATGAAACTGATGACGATTTGACAATAAGTGCAAAGCCGAATGCCTTAGTCTTGTTCAATCCTGTCATTGACAACGGAATAGGCGGTTATGGCTTTGATAGAATTGGAGATAGATATATCGAATTTTCGCCAATGCACAACATCCAAAAAGGTTTTCCACCCACAATTTTCTTTTTGGGAACAAACGACAACCTTATTCCAGTGGAAACGGCTCAGAAATTCAAGAACAAAATTGAAGAGGCAGGTAGTCGGTGCGACCTTTATTTGTTTAAAAATCAAGCACATGGTTTTTTTAATAAAGAGCCTTTTCTGTCAGAAACAATTTTGAAAGCTGACGTTTTTCTTCAATCTATAGCCTATTTGAAGCATTAATAAATTGATATCAAAAATAGTCATCGAATATTTGATGCTGGAATGTCCGAAAGGTCTATTAATTAATGAGAGAATAGGAGTTTTTTTTTTTTAATTTAAGCAAAAAATGGTAAGGTTATTTTTATTAATATATCTAATTTTTGGAGTTAGCCATTTGAGCGTTCCTTCAAAAAAGCAATTAGAAAAGCGTCCAAATTTTATTTTGATTTTGACGGATGACTTGGGTTGGTCCTGCTTTTCATCAAAAATGGATGATCGTCTAAATGATTCAAAAAGTGATTATTATGAAACGCCCAACATAGATTTATTTATTAAAAAAAGTATGCGTTTTTCAAAAGGTTACGCACCTGACCCCATCTGCTCCCCTACTCGCAGAAGTATTCAATTTGGGCGTACTTCTATTAAAATGGGAGATGATGATGATTTTCCTCAAAAATATACCACGGATTTACGAACTATTCCCCAAGAATTAAAATCAATAGATAATCGATACAAAGCCGCCCATTTTGGTAAATGGGATTTACGTGCAAAAATTACCCCCGAACAACTGGGCTATGACGTAAGCGATGGCGATACTGGAAATGGAAATGGAAATATTGGTCAGGGAAAAGAGGACAAATGGGAAAGACATTATTTTTCTGAAAATCCTAAACAAATGGACAGCTTAAATGCTCGTGCGATAAAATTCATGAAAGATCAAGTGAATACTAAAAACCCTTTTTATTTGCAGGTCTCTCATTATGCCACTCATGTAGATTTTGTGACACGACAAAACAGTTATGATAGATTCAAAGTAAAACCCGTTGGCAAAAAGCATGACAATCCAGCTTGGGCAGGAATGATTTATGATTTAGATACCAAGATTGGAGAGTTGGAAAGAATGGTAGAAAACCTAGGCATCGCAGATAACACCTACATTGTTTTGATGGCTGATAATGGTGCAGTTGAATTTATTCCGCCGGTAAACAATAAACTGGACTTGCCATCATCTTTTGGTAAACAAATGAGAAACTTCCCACTTCGAGGAGGCAAATGGACATTATATGAAGGGGGTATTCGAGTACCTTTTATTGTGAAAGGTCCCGGTATTCAACAAAACACCTTGTCAGATGTGCCGGTGGCTGGATGGGATTTATTGCCCACTTTTAGCGAATTGGCAGGAGGTAAAAAATCGATTGAAAATTTAGATGGAGGAAGTTTTGCAAATGTTTTAAAAAACAAAGGAAAAGGTGAAGTAGAGCGAGGAAATAAGGCATTTTTCTTTCATAGATTTGCGAAAGCTTATCCTCACTCTGCGGTGATTATGGGTGAATACAAATTGATAAAATTTTGGAAAACAAATAAAATAGAACTGTATAATATTACAAAAGATTTGGGGGAGCTAAATGACGTTTCGAATGTAGAAAAACCCAAGGTCAAAGAATTGGAAAGCACATTGATGAGTTACATAGCTAAACACAATCCCGATTTGATAGGACAATTTTCCAAATAAATATTCGCCTTCTTCTTTTCAATAATGTTATTAAAATGAGTCATTAAAAATGAAAAAATATTTGGCAATCCTGATTTTGGCAATTATATCTCTTATGTCATTTCAGATAAATGTAAAGCAAAAAGTCGAGTCTAAAAAGATGAATGTTTTATTTATCCCAGTAGATGACCTAAATCATTGGATTGGTTATTTTGGGCGAAATAATCAAGTAAAAACACCCAATATGGATAGACTTTCGGCGATGGGTCTGAGCTTTACAAATGCCTATTGTGCTGCACCGGTGTGTTGCCCTTCCCGTGCCGCATTGATGTCTGGCCTACGCCCAAGTACCTCAGGGGTGTATGATAATGACGACGATTGGCGTAAAGCAATTCCAAAAGAAATAACATTACCCTCTTTTTTCAAAAAAAACGGATATGATGTTTTGGGAGGTGGTAAAATCTATCATGTGGAGTACGACCGTGAAGAAGAATATGATTATTATTTTCATAGTCCAACCAATAATCCAAATAAAAATATCACAAAAAAAGGAAATTTTGGTGGCATAAAATGGGCTCAATTAGATGCAGAAGATGATGCTTTGGCCGATTTTCATGTCGCAAAATGGGCAGCTTCCGAATTATTGAAAAAACACGACAAACCCCTCTTTTTGGCAGCTGGGCTTTTTAAACCTCACTTGCCTTGGCATGTTCCAAAAAAGTATTTTGATTTATACCCAATTGACAAAATTGTTTTGCCGCCTTACCAAGAAGACGATTTGGAGGATTTGCCAGAAGAAGGCAAAAAAATGTCGAAAAACACCCATGCTCAAATTCAATCTGAAACCCAATGGCGTGAAGCTATTCAAGCATACCAAGCTACTATTTCTTATGCTGATGCCCAAATAGGAATTATATTGGATGCTTACGAAAAAAGTCCAGAGAAAGAAAATACGATGATAGTTTTATGGGGCGACCATGGTTGGCATTTAGGCGAAAAACACCATTGGCGGAAATTTGCTCTGTGGGAAGAAGCCACCCGTTCGCCATTGATTTGGGTGGTGCCAAATCTTATCAAGCCTGGCTCTAAGTGTAGTAAAACCGTTGACTTTATGAGTATTTACCCCACTTTGGCTGAACTTAATGGACTCAAAACGCCTACGCATGTGGAAGGTAAAAGCATAAAAAAACTATTGACCAATCCCAATGCCGAATGGAATATTCCAGCCTTGACAACCTATAAAGAAGGAAACCATGCAGTGCGTTCAGAAAACTATCGCTATATCAGATACGCGAAAGGCGGGGAAGAATTTTATGATGAAAAGAATGACCCTTATGAATGGGTAAATATAATTAACGATAAAAACATTCTTGCTCAAAAAAAAGAATTATCTAAGTTGATGCCCAAAACGGAGAAAAAAGGAGTTGGCAATAATGGTGGTAAAGCAGAAGAATAATATGGAAAACCTGACACTTTTCAAAAAAACTCTATTGGTTTTGGCTTTTTTTTTGGTGGTTTTATCTTCATTTCAGAAACAAAATGATGCAAAGCCACTGACAAAACGCCAGCCAAATATCCTTTTCGCCATAGCCGATGATCATTCGTTCCCTCATGCTTCGGCTTATGGTCAATCCACTTTTCAAACGCCTACTTTTGATAGTATTGCCGCACAAGGCATACTTTTTAATAATGCTTTTGTGGCCGCACCTCAATGCAGCCCATCACGAGCTGCCATTCTAACAGGCAAACAAATTTGGCAATTGGAAGAAGCAGGTACGCATAGCAGTTTATTTCCTAAAAAATTCCCTGTTTTTACAGATGCACTTGAAAATGCAGGCTATGCGTTAGGCTTTACAGGTAAACCTTGGGCACCAGGCAATTTTACAGATTCGGGTTGGCAAAGAAACCCAGTTGGTCCAGAATTTAATTCTCGAAAGTTCGAAAAAGTACCAACATCAGGTATCAGCAAAACAGATTATGCCGCCAATTTTTACGATTTTCTGAATGAAAAACCCAAAGATAAGCCTTTCTTCTTTTGGTATGGTGGACAAGAACCACATCGAGAATATGAAGAAGGATCGGGTAAAGTAGCTGGTTTTTCTGAAAAAAACCTAATAGTACCATCTTTTTTACCAAATACAAATTTAGTAAAAAACGATTTGCTTGATTATGCCTTAGAAATAAAGTGGTTTGATACCCAATTAGGTAAAATGTTGCAAATTTTAAAGGAGGCAGGCGAATTAGAAAATACCATTATCGTGGTTACTGCCGACAACGGCATGGCATTCCCTTATGCCAAGGCCAATTTACAAGAATATGGAACTCACGTTCCATTGGCAATCGCTGGCCCGATGATAATAGGCAAAAACAGAAAAATAGATGATCTCATTAGTCTGATTGATTTAGCCCCTACTTTTTTAGATGTAGCAGGGATCAAATATTTTGAAGGCATTTCTGGTAAAACATTAATGCCCATTTTTAAAAGCCCAAAGTCTGGCTATATTGATGCGGCTCGCAAATATGTGTTTTCTGGAAGAGAAAGGCATACCCATGCTCGCCCCGACAATTTGGGTTATCCAGCCCGTGCAATTCGTTCAAAAGAATTTCTCTATATCAAAAATTTCAAGCCTAAACGTTGGCCACTTGGTGACCCAGCACCAGAAATATCAGCATCGACAACTGGTGTAAAAGGTATGAAACCAATTTTGGAAGGTTATGAAGATATTGACGATTCGCCAACCAAAACATTCATGATTAAAGAGAAAGTTTCGTATAAAGCATTTTTTAAAATTGGTTTTGAAAAACGGGATTCCGAGCAATTATATGACATCAAAAAAGACCCATTTTGCCTCAATGATCTTTCAAAATCCGAGAAAATGAAGCCTATTTTGCAGAAATTAAGCAGAGAGTTAGAGCAAAAGTTAATTGAGCAAAACGACCCAAGAATGACATCAGATGGTGATGTTTTCGACTCTTATCCACGTTTTGGGGCCATGCGACCCTTTGACGGATTTAAAAAACAAGGAAAATACAACCCAAAGTTGATGAAATAGCTAATTTTTGTTTGAAAAATATATTCATAATATTAACTAAAACGGCACATTTTGGCTGATTGATTAACTCTAGGCTTATTTTAGGACTGAATCTAAAAATAAACAAAACAGTAAATCTACGTAACTAACCAGTTTCAGAAATAGTATAAAAATAGTGTAAAAAGGCAAAAAATCA